>DATKQG010000056.1 GCA_035532835.1 Candidatus Dormiibacterota bacterium | reverse complement strand
CGAACAAGCCGGTAAGGTACTCGATTTAGAGCGCGTGAAGATTCGGTACAACTCCGAATGGCTGGGCAAGCTCGGCCTGAGCGACCTCATTCAACTGCTTTCGAAAACGACCGTCGCGCAAATGCTCGAACGCAACGATTTCCACAATCGATATACGTCCGGCGCGGCCATCTCATTGCACGAGTTTCTCTACCCGGTCGCGCAAGCGTACGACTCGGTGGCGATCGCCGCGGATATGGAGCTGGGCGGGACCGATCAGCTCTTCAACTTGTTGCTCGGCCGCCACTATCAGCGCGAGTTGGGCCAGATGCCGCAGATCTGCGCCACGGTTCCGCTGCTCGTGGGCCTGGACGGCGTGAAGAAGATGAGCAAATCGCTGGGCAACTACGTCGGCATAGCGGAGCCGGCGCAGGACCAGTTCGGGAAGTTGATGTCGATGGGCGATGGCTTGATGGCCGCGTACGCGCGGCATGCCGCGTTCTGGCCGCAGGGCCGCGTCGACGCACTGGCGGCCGATCTTGCGAACGGTCGGCTCAACCCGATGGATGCAAAAAAAGGCCTGGCGGAGGAGATCGTCACGCGCTACCACGGCCACGCGGCCGCGGCGCAGGCGCGCGAACACTTCGTCCGGACGGTGCAGCGCAAGGAGATTCCACAAGAGAACCTTCCCGAACTCGAGCGCGGGGAGGCGAGCACCGTGGCCCAGGTGCTCGTAAAGGCCGGTTTCGCGGAGAGTAAACGCGCCGCCGAGCGACTAATCTCTGGGAATGGGGTAAAGGTGGATGGTATAGTCGTGAACGACCCCAGAGCCCCATGGTCTGCGAGCGCACCGGCCGTGCTCTCCGTCGGGTCGCGAAAATTCATCCGCGTTCGTTCGTAGCGAAAGGGAGCCATGTCGCAAAACCCCATCACGTATACTTCGTCGGCGAAACCGATTGGCAGCAAGGCCCTGGTCTGCAAGCGCTGCCAGCGCAAATACGCCTATCCGCATCCCGGCGAACGCCCGATCCGGTGCGAATGCGGCTGGTGGTATTACAACGACGGTGCCGCGCTGCGTGAGGCCTATTGGCAGCGGATCGAGCCGTATCGCATGCCGCCGGATTTCGCGCACCTCTTTCCCGCAGAGTAGCGCGCGCGGCGCGCTACGCCTCTTCCTCGCTGCGTTCTGCCAGAGCGACGAGTTCGTTTGCGGTAAAAACGTAAATCTTCTTGCAGAATTCGCACGTCGCTTCGGTTTCGTCGCGTTCTTCCGCCATATGCCGGAGTTCTTGCGCGCCGAGGCCCAAGAGCGCGCTTTCCACCTTCGACGCCGTGCATAAGCAGGCGTAGCGCAAGTCGGTCGAGCGATGCGCGCGCAGTTCTATGCCGCCGGCAAGCGCGTGGAGTAGCGCGTGCGCATCGGCGCCTTGCGCGATTAACGTGGTTATCGCGGGCATCGCGAGGGCTCGGGCCTCGAGTTGGGCGACGGCCCTTTCGTCGGCTCCCGGCAACACCTGCGCAAGCACGCCGCCCGCGGCGCGTACGCCATCGGGGTCGGCCAGAACGCCGAGCGCGACGACGCTGGGAATTTGCTCCGACTGAACCAGGTAGGCGGCGATATCTTCCGCGATTTCGCCCGAATAGAGCGGCACGATGCCGTTATACGGCTGGCCGACCTCATACGATTTGGTTACCTGCAGCGAACCCTTACCGACGGCTCCGGCGACATCGAATTTTCCGCGATCGTTGAGCGGTATATCGACCAGCGGATTGCGGGCATATCCGCGCGCTCCTACGGTGCCCTCATCCAAGAGCCAAGAATCGGCGGTCACGCTCCCCAGCGGGCCGTCGCCGTTGAGCTGCAGCGTTATCCGCTCGCGGCCCTTGAGCGAGGACCCGAAGAGAATCGTGCCGGTCGTCAGGCGGCCGACCGCCGCCGTAGCGGTGGGCGAGAGATCGTGCCGTAAACGCGCTTCTCGTACGAGCTCGGTAGTGATGGCGGCGACGATAGCGATGCCCTCGGCCGGGGCCGAGGCGCTGATCATGAGATCGGGCATCCTACGCAGTGGGCCGAAGGCGTCGGGATTTCCTTCCAGAACAAGGCCGCATGCGAGTCCTGATTTTGCACGGCGCCAACCTCAATCTGTTAGGCGAACGGCAACCGGAGATTTACGGTGCGCAAACGCTGACCGATATCAACGAACTCATTCGAACCGCGGCGCGCGAATTACGCATCGATGTCGATTTCGCACAACATAATAGCGAGGGAGCGATTATCGATGCGTTGCATGCAGCGCGAAGCGATTACGATGCCGTCGTGATGAACCCGGGCGCCTACTCTCACTACTCCTATGCGATCGCCGATGCGATCGCCTCGATTCCGGTGCCCGTTATCGAAGTGCATCTTTCCAATATCGCCTCGCGCGAAGCGCATCGCCGCATCAGCGTGACGGCAAGCGCCTGCATCGGGAGCATATCCGGGTTCGGCCCCCGCTCGTACGTGTTGGCGCTCCATGCTGTGGCGCAAACGCCTGGAAAATAAGGGTTTTTCGAGAAAAACCGGGAGGAGCACGCAGACGGCTTGCGTATATCCCCTTCCCAGGCGGCCCAACCACCAGGGACCCTCACACGTGTGCCGCTTTTATTAGGAGATTTGGAGTTTTGACGAAAGCAGATCTGATTGATGCCGTCGCTAACGAGGCAGAACTTTCGAAGCGCCAGGCAGGCGAGATCGTCGATTTAATCATCGACGAGATCAAGACCGCGCTGCAGAAGGGCGACCGCGTCGCACTAACCCCATTTGGCAGCTTTGTGGTGCGTCATCGCAAGGCTCGCGAAGGCCGCAATCCCAAGACGGGCGCGAAGATTAAGATCGCCGCTCGTAAGGTCCCCGCATTCGTCGCCGGCAAGGCACTTAAAGAAGCCGTCGGCGGTGTCAAAAAGGCCGCTGCCCCGGCCAAGAAAGCCACTGCAAAAAAGGCGCCCGCAAAGAAGAAGAGCGCACGCCGCTAGAACCCAATCTCGTCGGGTAAGCGGTTCTTATCCGACGGATGCCGGGCTGTAGCGCAGCTTGGTTAGCGCGCTTGACTGGGGGTCAAGAGGTCGCAGGTTCGAATCCTGTCAGCCCGACCATATAAACCCCGTAAAACCTAGCGTTTTACGGGGTTCGTTTTTTCCATAGGG
Organism: Candidatus Dormiibacterota bacterium; assembly: GCA_035532835.1. Taxonomy (NCBI): domain Bacteria; kingdom Bacillati; phylum Candidatus Dormiibacterota; species Candidatus Dormiibacterota bacterium. Next base: position 10,091 of record DATKQG010000056.1, on the reverse strand, counting down.
CACATGTAGGGCAAATTGTAGGGCAAAGTACCCTGGCGGGGCGAATCTTCAAGCATGGCGCGAAAATTGCAGCGATCCTGGGGTGCGGGCTCGATCTACTGGAACGAGAAGTTCCGGCGATGGGAAGGCGCCGTGCGCGTCGGTTACTCGCACGACGGAAAGGCGAAACGCCGGAAGTTCTACGGCCCGACCGGCGATGATTCGGCTGGCACACGCGACGCGCTTGCAAAGCGCATGGACGCGCTTGCAAATGCGATTCCGCAGGGTAAGCGTGCTGTCTCGACGCTAGCCGACGCGATCGAGAAGTACGTGAAGAGCGACGCGCTACGCACGGCGACGCGTGCGTGGTACAAGAGCCTCTATGAGAACCATGTCAAGGATTCGCGGATCGCGCGCAAGCCGCTCATCGCGATCCCACGTGCCGAAGTCTATGCATTTCTCGAAGGGTTGGACGTCGGCACGCCTACCAGGCGTGCAATCCACGCACTGCTGCGGCGCGTGTTCCAGGTCGCGATCCTCCACGATGAGGTCATCGTAAACCCGGTAGCCGGAATCCCGAAGCCGAAGGCGGCTAAGCCGCAGATTCAAGCCTGGACGCCGGAAGAGACGCTTGCCTTCTTGAGGACGGATGCGGTACTTGGCCATCCCTACTATGCGTTGATTCTGCTCTCGCTCACGACTTCGATGGGACCAGCAGAACTGTTTGGACTACAGAAGCGTTCGCTTGACCTCAAGGCGGGCTACCTGATTGTCGAGCACAATCTCGTCGAAGTCGGGGGCAAGCTCTACCTTGAGGAGACCAAGACGGAGTATCGCCGTCGCCGCCTCGACCTGCCAAAGATCACGGTCGATGCGCTGCGCGCCTATCTGAAGGCGCAGCTAGCTGCCGGGCACGGTGCGAGCTCCTACGTGTTTACGACCGCGACTGGTAAGCCGATCCAACGAAGCACGTTTAGCCGGAGGCAGTGGGGGCCCTTGATGAAAGCAGCCGGCGAAGAGCTAGCCGCCGCCGTGCGGAAGCGGAAGCGACACTACGAATTCGTCACCATCACAATGTACGGCATGCGTCATACCGCAAACGCGTTGATGTCGCATCTCGACGTGCCGCTCGAAGTTGCGAAAGAACGCATGGGTCATGCCGAGATCAGCATGACGAGCGACACATACGGGCACCTTCAAGCCGGCGCGCAGCGCTCCGTGGCCCTGAAGCTGGAAGCGTTCTTACGGAATTAAACCAGCGGCCTCGCGTGCCTGTCTCTCCTGAACCATGGGCGGTGGCTCAAGTCGAGGAAGACGGTTACTCGGTGCCCAAAAATTGGTGGCCGATATTAGAGAGTTCGCCAAGGCTGCTGATCGCGGCCACGAAACGAGAGTCGCGTGTTTCCCGCACGGCTGGTAATCGCAGGAGCATTGACTATCATTCCGCTCATGCCAAAGTCGCCAGCAGCGCATGTAGTAAGGTAACTCCAAAAGATAAAAAAAGAATCGTGCCTCGTCGACAGGCTGGATATCGAAGGCGTTGGTGTCGACAAAGTGCGCTATGGCATCCAGAATGAGGCAGGCAACTCCCCAACGTAGTCGGGTGTGGTGCTGGGTTCCTGTGAACGAAAGATACCGACCAAGTGCGTGATCCGATAAGAGAAACGGCTCTTCGGCGTCCCAGAAGTCCTGAATAATTACAGCGAGACGCTCGCGAATGGCGATGTTGTAGTATTCACACGTGCGCTTTATCGTATCCGCGAGAGCGTTATGTATCGGTCGCGAGAACGATTTGATAGCCAGCATGTCGAGCTCGTCTTCGAGCAGCACGAGAGAATCTTCTGTATCGAATTCAACGATCGACGGAAGGAAGAGGCAAAAATAGGAGTCGTCGATCTGCGGAACCCTGAGACGATTGATCATCTGATTAAAGATCGCGTCTTTATGCTCGCGGACATACTGCAGCGCCACGGGCGAGCGCGCCGCGCGTTTTCCCAGGACGACTTCGTAGGGAAGGTAGTATTCGTCAGGTTCCGTCATTCAGCGTAATTATCGGCTGATGCAAAAAAAACTTTAAGTATATCCTGGGATGGGGTGCGCGTCAAGGCGGTTAGCGCCGCGGTCAGCCGCCTGGGCAGTGGCGGTGCTCGCGTGTCAGCATTATCGGGATGAATGGACGCAAACGCTTGGCGCGATCTGCCGAGCGACGATACTGCAGGCGGCGCAATGCCGCGCGCTGAGCGCCTTGCGAAGGATGAGCGGCGCGGGAGGCTGTCCGATGCGATTAAGGCCGAGTATGCCGCATCGGACCTGCTGACAGCGGCCGAGGCTGCTAAGGAAATGCGCTGCTCGATCCGGACGGTCTACTATTTAGTTAGGCTCGGGATGCTATCGTCCATAAGCATCACGCAGCGGCGCGTCGCGATTCCCTGGGCAGCGATCGCGCGCTATCGCGCTATCCAGGCGCGCCTCGGTGCCGAGACAGACGTGGAGTTCGATCGCGAGGGACTCTCTCGCCCCGCGGATTTTCGCATCGGACCGCGAGTGACGCCGTCGAGTGATGGGAGCTAATGGGAGTACGCCGGCGGCCTAAGACACGCTCTAGGGCGATCGCGTCTGAACTGGGATACTTTCGGGAAGAAGCGCAGATTAGCAATTCCGCGCTCGCAGTAATTCTGGACCTCCCGCGGCAGACACTGAGCGACTGGCTAACTAATGGCGTCTCTTTGGACGCCTCGTGTGCTAATAAGCTCTTGGCACAGCTCGACGAATACGTCGGCAGAATTCGGGGAGCTTACGAACCTCTCCGCACTTCGCTCACCAAAGCGCAGAATGTCATCTCTCTCAAGGACGCCGTCGAGTACGCCTTGGCCGAAGACGACGATGCCTTAGTCTCTAGCTTGGAGAGTGCGATCAAGGCGCATGCAACTGCGATCGGCAACGGGCGCTGAGCTGGTCCATCGCACCCGTGATGCGTCATTCGTTGATCGCTCGATATTAGACCGCGCGTCGCTATGCCGACGCAAGGGACGCTACGCTCTTCGCCCTTGACATCGTCGCTCCGACGGTCTTGCACCGGCTCACCAACGAGTCGGCCGCAGGCCACAAGGAGCCAAGATGGACCCCGTTATCAGCGCACTGATCCCCGACGCAGAAAGTGGCGTACGATCTCAGATCGCAGTGGTTCTCGACAACTTCGGCCGAGCGACGCTCCGTCGCGTTGCCGAGGCGAAGACCATTATACGGCCGCTGAAGACGTGCGAGCGTTACGGCGAGGCTTCACCGGCGCTGCAGCGCCTCGGCATTGATGTCGATGCGTGGCCCGCGCCGCCGGCGGGACTCTTCGTCGTAGAGGAGCGTACGGTTTACCTGCGATCCCGCTCACCGATGACCATCGCGCACGAATTTGGGCACGCGATTGATTGCGCGCTCGGCAACGGCATCTATATTTCTGGAAGCGATCCAAAGATTCGCGCGGCATTCCTCGCTGCACGGAGCTTTGTAACACCGTACGCGGCGACGGGTATCGACGAATACTTTGCGGAGGCGGCTCGCGCCTACGCCGAAGTGAACGATTCGTCCTCGCACTGGCCGAAGGCCACGAAGGCGCGCCTAAAAAGCGTCGACCCGACGATGTATGGCATCGTCGATTCGCTCCTCGACTGCGCGACGTGAGTCGCGCAGTCTTTCTACAAACCGTAGTGCTCCGGTATCGCGGTCACGACGCCGTTACTCGGATCGAGTACTCCGAGCGAGACGACGTCCGTGATCGTGCCTTCCTCCGTGCGAACAAAGGCGATTGCGGTGGCCGACTCACGCAGGGCTTGCAGTGTACGCCAGACCGACCCATCGAGCGTGTCTTCGCGCTGTTCACTCGTACTCTCGGTCTTCGACGTGCCACGCGATCGGTGCGAACCACCGCTCATCGATGCAGTCGCCGACGTTCCGTTGGTTGTCGAGGTGCCTTCGCTCGTTCCGCGACGAATAACCGTCGTCTTCCCCACAAGTTCGTTGGCGAGGTCGCGCGTCAACCGGTCGTCGGAGTCAAAGAAGAACTTGTTGCTGAAGTTCGCCACGATCGCTTCGGCTGCACGTTGGTCGCCGATCTGTTTGGCGAGTGCACTGATACTCGTGATGCCGACTGTCGCAACGAAATTGCTTTCGCGTATCGTGTTCCAGGCCTGAACGTGACCGCCGGCCGCATAGTTGGCGTATTCGTCGCATGTTAGGATGATTGGGTCAAGGCTTCCGATTCGGTTGCTCGCCGTCCGTTCACGTGCCATTTGCACGATGCGACGGAATAGCATACGCACGACAGTATTTACGGCACGAGGATGCTCGCTTTCGTCGATCTCGACGAGGACGACGTGGCCCCTTTCGACGAGCGAGAGATCGATGCCGCGGCGATCGCAGAAGGCGCGTCGGACGACGCCGCGAGCGAAAGGCTGGAGTTGCGGAAGTACCGACTGGCGGAGTTCCTCGGCGAGCTTAGGGTCGCGCTTGAGGAGCGGAACGACACGGCCCTTCACCTCGCGCAGCAACGTGCGAAGTTTTACTGCCTCGTCGTGATCTGTCACTTCGAGTGTCGCCACGAGCTCGTGCGCATGGTCGAACACAGCGTCGAGTAGACGGCCATCCAAGGTAATGAGATCGAGCAGGGTTGGCAGCATATCACAGAGCTCAAAGTCGTAGGCATCGCCACGAGGCTCGACGTTTCCATCATTGTCGACGGCCACCGGTACATGAACGGTCGTAGGACGAAGCGCTTGGATCAGTTCCACGAAACCCTCCACGAATGCGGATGGGCCTTGCTTCCAGAACTCGGAGTGCGATTCGCCGAGGCCGTCTTTGATCGCGTCGCCGATCGATTCGTGACTCATCCCGGCGGTAATATCCATCGTCGCGCGGCCGGGGCCGATGCCGACAACGTGAATTTGGTCCGGACGGCGAAACGTGCGTGCGATGGCGAGGAAATCGTCTGTTGCGCGCTTCTTGGTGACGAAGACGATTGCTCCGGCGCGTTGCGATGTTCGGAGTCCCCAATAGAAATCCGGGTAAACTTTGGAACGCGTCTTCGAGGAGCCGGGCGCGCCGACGACGAGGGTTCCGCGATTGGCGCTGCGCTCGCCGTATAGGAGAATCGCGCCCTTCTCGGGAGCTCCATTTGCAAGGTTTCGCTCGCGGAACACGCCTTGCGTGATTCCGCCGCAGAGTGCGAGTTGACTCGCGAGTGAATCCCAGCGCCTGCGGTTTCTAGAGCTGACGCTCGCGTTCACCATCGCCTTGGCGATCGCGCTCCAGGCGGAGACGACAAGGTCGCGTGCGCCGAAGTAAATTACCGTCGCGGTTACAATCAGGAGCACGATCGTCCCGTCGAAGTCGGGATATTGATCTTGGCTCGTGACCCATTGCATCGCCACTGGGATGTGCGATGCGATGATGAGTGCAACGCCAACAAAGAACGCGAGATAGCGAGGTTTCGATGCTTTGAATAGCATCTCGTCGACACCGAATCCGCGGGCGATGGGAGTGACGATCGCCATGACGCTGGAGGCGATGAGCGCGTAGCCAACCCACAGAGCGACGGCCCAAGCGACGTAATGGAGAGGATGATGCCGCATCCAGGACTCGATGATGGGGCGCATCTTCGTGACGAGCCAGAGTCCGGCGAGGATTGTGAGGATGGGGTCGATGAGCGCGATGCAGAGTGCCGTGAGTTGGTTTTCCGAGTCGCGGAGGTGATATGCCGTCATTTGCGTTCCCTTTCATGGATAATTCCGTAGTGATAGCCCGAGCGATAACCGAGGTCGTAACCGTATCCAGAGGCGACGTTGTAAGTCGCCCAGATAGCCGTGAAGCCGACGACGAAGGCCATGGCCATCGAGAAAATAAGAGATGATATAGGCGCGAAGGCGCGCTTGCGGGCAAAATCGCGCACCTCGGATTCGAGGGAGCGAATCGCTCGTACGGAGGAGTCCTGTATGCTAGCGATGCTGCTCGTATAGGCAGCGTAGATGCGCTCATCGTTGACCATGCTTGTCGCGACGGCGGCCGTGAGACGCTGCGCGAACGGTTCGTTTGTGAGCGCCGCGTTTGCGCCGCGCGTGATCTCGCGGGATGATTGCTGAAGCCCATGCATCATGAGCCACATCGCATCGTCGTCGGGAATATTCGCACGTTCGGCGATCCGGCGTGCGTTGAGCTCTGCGTCGCTGTCAAGTGACGAGAGGTAGATGTCGCGTGCCGAACGGCTCACGAGCGCACCGTGCGCCCCGGCACGTTGCCGTCGGTATCGAGCGATGAACCTGCGAACGCATCGACGACCGACTTCAGATACATTTGTACACGCGTGGCATTGAGGCGCCCGAGGCGCTCGATACCTAGCCGCCCTGCGGCTTCGCTAAGGCGTAGGCGCTCCGCGTCAATCCGCGCGCAGAGCCGAGGAGCGAGAGCGGGGAGAAAAACTGTCTCCGCTCCCACGGCCCGAGCCAAAGTGCCCGTGGCACCGTACCGGCGAACGCCCTGCTCTTCGATGCCGTCGTAGATGACGAAGTCGTCGGCTGCACCGAAGCGGCCGTTCTTGACGACGACCAGACGCGCAGACGTACCAGCGAAAGCATTGAGGGCCACTTGTGCCGTCACGGTCTCCGCCAGCATCACGCCGATGGGTGTAACGACAACCAGGTCGCGACCAGACTCCGCGACTGTCGCGACGAGCGCTTCGGCACCGTCGTCGCCGAAAATGTCGATTACATCTTCGATATGGCCACCGGGCACATCGATAAGCACGTCGCCAACATCTGTGCGGAAGCAGTCGTCGAGCCAGGAACTTGTGTTGTCTTTATCATTGAGATCGAAAGTGTGAATCGCCGCGTCGTACGCTGCAAACGTACCGGTCTCCGCGTCGATGTCCCAGGCTGCGACGCTGCGACCGCGAGTCGGCAGGATGTCGTAGAGGGACTTGGCGATGTGCGTTTTGCCGACGCCACCTTTTTGCGCCATGACTACGATTGCGCGCCCCGCCGTCATGCCGGTAGGCCCTTGGCGCCGAACCTATCGCGGATCGGCGGCGAAGTCGGTTTAGCGGTCTGTGCCGCAACGGTTGCTGGGGCGGTAGTGGTGATGGGTGCTTCCGCCTTCGCGCGCCGCGAGCGACGTCGCCGAGCGCGCTTTGTACACGCCGCGCGCAATAGGTCGGCGCTAATGCGCTCGTCGGTTGCCGAAGATAGCTCACGGGCGAGAGCAGACCACGAGAAGCCGCGTCGATGGAGAGCGAGGATTGCTTCGACGTTGCCTTCGATCAGACGGCGCTTCTCACTCGTTCGGGACGACGGAGATCTACCGGCAAGCTGCGCGATGATCTCCGCGAGTTTGGATTCGATAATCACCTTTCACCTCGTGGAAGTTGAGGATGTGTGGTGACACCGTAGCGCATTCACCAAATCGGTGATGCCAAGTGTTTACAGCGAGAGTTGGCAGAATCTGCCAACTCCTGACGCGGGGATTTGGCAACGCGATAAAGGCCACTGTGGCATAGTGATCCGCACTACAGAATGGCAGCATCGAGCAAGACAATAAGGACCGCACAGCACCAACGACTGCCACTGTGGATGAGGATGCAGGATGGTGCCCAATGGCATACGAGTTTCAAGCACGCAACGACACGGCGGGCGCGTCGTGCTATCGCTCGACGTGAAACCTTGCGTGCGTGACGCCTTACGCGAACGGGCCGCGGTGGCTGGTGTCTCGATGGCGGAATACGTTAGTGTCGCGCTCGCTCAACCGAATCGCGCGTTCGCGACGGCGTTAGCCGAGCTAGCTCAGCCGATCGCTCAGCTTTCATATCGGATCTCCAGCGCGCAGCAGGCTGTAGCTGCAGGCGATCATTCGACCGTGGCTGCGGAACTTGAATTGGCAAGGCGCATTGCCGCGGAGGCGATGCGACCGCTAGTGGCTCCGCATGCGGAAGAGGCTCGCACGGGCGACAGGCGGCGCGCCGGCGGTTGGAGCGGCTGATGGTCGGTAAGCTCTGCGCTGCGCCTGCAAAAGGCGGCGCGGCCTCAGGCCTGATCGAGTACCTCGTCGGGTACGCGATTAGCGAGAAGGGCGCGACACGCCGAGAGATCGCCGATGCGCTCGACGGAGTTTACGCGGAATCCGAGCAGCGCCCCGACCTTGGCGTCGACGCTGTATGGCGACCGGACGCAGGCTGCGGGACGCGGCCTTCGTCGATACTCGTGCGGAACTGCGCTTCGTTCTCGACAGCGAGTTTAGAGATTGACGCAGACGGAGCGCGGAACCCCGGCATCCGATCGAGCGCGATGCATTTGGTCTGGTCGTGGAATGAACGCGAGAGCGGACTGCTAACCGATGAACAGGCACATGCATACGTCGGGCAAATCCTTGATAAACTCGGCCTGAGCCATCATCGGAGTGTGGCCGTCGTTCATCGTGACACTGACAATCTGCACGTCCATTGCGCCGTCGGTGCCGTGGACCCGGGAACGGGGCTTGCCTACGATCGCACGGGGCTTCACCGAAAGGTTGCGTGGGCCGAACGCGAAGTCGAGCTTGCCAACGGCCTCGACCATGATCGCGGTCTAGCCGTCGTTCAGGATGCTGGGCTTTCCACCGCTCACGTTCGTTGGGCTGATAAATTTGAGCTCGCTGCGTGGCGAGCGGAACGTCGCGAGGAGCGCCTCGTTCGTCAGGAGCGCCGTTCTTTCGAGGGTTATCGCGAGCGCGACGGGGCATTCGCTCGTTATGTCGATGCGACGTTGGGGCCGCGCCTATTGACGGCGCTCGACATCGATCGGCAGCGCGGTGTTGCAGACTCCTGGGCGACGCTGCATGCCGTTGCAGCGCGCTACGGATGCGAGCTTTCGATACGACCAGATGGCGCTGTAGTTGTCAGGGACGTTGGCGTGGGCGCGATGCGCGCCGCGCATGAACAAGAGCGACGCGACGCGCGCGCCGGGCTGCTTGCCGATGGGTTCGATCGCGGGGATGCCAACGAACAGCTTGCGGAGCTCCGCGCGAAGCACGCAACGGAAGAAACCATTGAACGCGAGCGCAAGAAGGCCTCTGGAGACGTCGCTGAGCTGCCATCCGCGCTACTAGAACGGCTGCGGGATCTCCCGGAATTTCAGGACGCCGAGCGATCGGAGCGATCTATCATCGCGCAGGTCGGGCGGAATTCGCTGATGGTCCTCACCGCGGTAACTGCCCAAAGCAGCACGTTCACGCGCGAGGACATCGATCAATGGCTTTCGGCCCGGATATCTGACCCCGATGAGATCGAACGCCTAGGGGACCTAATCGTCCACGCGGATGAGGTGCGTGTGCTATCCGCCGATCCGGTGCAGCCCCTGATGACGACGACGGAGATCGTGGCGATCGAAGATGCCTTGAACGCTGATGCTCGTCGCCTGGCGGAGACCGCCTCGGGTATTACACAGTCTGAGGTCGATGCTGCGATTCGGTCTTACGAGCAGCAAGAAGCCGCGCTTCGTGGGCACGTCTTCCGCCTGTCGGATGAGCAGCGTGCGTCGCTGCAGCAACTCTCCCGCGCTTCGCTCGTCGCCATCGAGGGTTTGCCGGGAGTCGGCAAGACTACGATTCAAGGCGCGGTGCGCGTGCTTGGAGAGCAACTGGGCCGCGACGTGGTTGGACTCACGCTATCTCAGGCAGCCGCTGAGCGCCTCGAATCCGAGGCCGGCTTTCGGTGCGTCAATACGGCGCGAGCGCGGATGCTTGAGGAAGGCAACAACCCGGTCATTCCACATAACGGCATCGTGGTCGTCGACGAGGCAGCGATGGTGGACTCGCGCGCGAACGGCAAGATTTTGGAACTGGCGCGCGCGCGCGGAAGCGTCGTGGTGGAAATTGGCGATGTCCGCCAATTGCAACCGATCGACTTTGGCGCGTCCTTCCGAATCGTCAGAGATGCGGCACGAGACGTTGGGACGTATTGCGAACTTCGCGATATCCAACGACAGGAGCGAGGATGGCATCGTGAAGCGGTAGTGCAATTGGCTGATGCGATCGCCGAACGCGATGAGAACGCGCGTCTCGCTAAGGTCGGTGCTGCGCTTCGGCTCTTAGAAGATCAT
>DATKQG010000055.1 GCA_035532835.1 Candidatus Dormiibacterota bacterium | reverse complement strand
CGTTCTTGCGCGTTGTAGTGGTCGCGCGCCTTGCTGCGATGCATGTAGTAGGTGAACTTTGCCGTTCGCGCGGCGGTCGCGTCACCGACGTTATCTTTAGGCACGATGCCGTATTTGGGGCTAAAGAGAAAGGTGTCCGGCACATACCAGCGTGGGAAGGAACCGGCGCGGGCGTCTGCGATGACGACGTGATCGAACTCTAGGCCGCGCGCCGCATCGATGCCCAGGATGCGGACGAAGCGCTCGTCATCGTTTGTATCGCTGGTTTCGAGCGTACTCTCCGCTCGCAACGCGACGCTTTCCAGCAGATCGCCGAGGGTGGCGGCCGGCATCACCGCCAGGAGCGCGCGAAGGCGGGTGTAGAGGCTCGCGAGGACGTGCTCCTGTGCGAGCGCGCGTGCGATGCCGGGGGCACCCGCGCGTGCGAGCCCGTCGTTCCAGACGCGCTCGATCCACCGATCGAGCGGCTGCGTGCCGAGCGCGGCGATCCATTGGTTGCGGAGCTCGCGAAAATGCTGGACGCGGGCACGAGCGGTTTCGTTGAGCGCGGCGTCTTGATCGCCGCGCGTCACGTTCCAACCCAAACGCACGTGACGTTTCGGGTCCCATCGATTGGGACGAACGAGCGGCGCAGCGCCGGCTTCGGAGAGAAAGAGCGTGGTTTGAGTGTCGCTTGGCTCGGAGCAGAGAAGTGCGAGGGTGCTGTCGCTCAACGCCATCAGCGGATTCGAGAGCGTGCGCAGCATCCAGTCGTGGCGAAACGGATCCCACACATTCCAGAGCAGCGCGAGCGCGTCGAGGGCTCGCGGATCGGTGAAGACGTTGAAATCTCCGCCGATTTGGGTTGGGATCTCGCGGTCCAGAAGCGCCGATTCGTACGCGTGCACGTCGCATACCGAGCGAAAGAGCAGCGCGATGCGGTTGGCAGGCGAGCCTTCGGCCAGCCGGGCCTTGACCCACTCTGCAATCGTTACGGCTTCGTGTTGCGGCGATTTTGCGCGATGCACGTGCAATGCCGGCTGCACTTCGCGCGCATCCGGCTTTTCGTGCGAGGCGCCCAGCTGACGCGCTGCAAGTTCCAGTGCGAGCGGCGAGCGTACTTGCGCGCTCAGGATAAACGTCTGCGCGGCACTCGCGAACGTCGCTTCGGGCCGGGCTCCGCGAAACGAGCCTAACGTCGAGGACGCGTCGCCGGCGAAGGTGACGCCGGCCAGTTCCTTTCCGAATACTGCGCGCAGGAGCGCGAGATCGTTTGCGCCTAGTTCCTGAGCGTCGTCTAAACACGCGAAGCCGATCTGCGCGCGCAGGGTCGTTCCGAGCGCGGGATCGCTCTCCACGAGCGTCAGCGCGCGCGCCACGGCTTCGGTCGGCGTAAGGAGGCCGTTTTCGGTCAAGCGATCGACGTACGTCCCGTAGAGTTTGGCGAGAATTTTCGATAGATCGATCTCGCGGCGATGCTGCCGCGCCAATTCTTTGTCGCTGACGTCGAGCGAATTGCGGTAGGCATCTTTGGTGGCATGGAGCAGTTCGGGGTGCGCGAAGTTCGGTGGCTTCGCATAGAATGCCGTCGCAGCGGCGAGCGAGTCCTCGAGGAATGACGCGGGAGTGATCCCCGCATTGCGCAGCTTGCCGAACAGACGAAAGGCCGAATCGAGAAAGCGCGCGGGAGAGCGAAGGCCGGGCACCTCCGGGTCGATCTCCAGCCGCGTGAATTCGTCCCATTCTAAAGCCAAAAGCGGCATCGCCGCAGCTTCGAACACACCAGCCGCATCGATGTCGTCGATCGGCTGCGACGCAACGTTTGCCGCGCGCAGGACGGACCACGCCAGGGTGCCGGCCGCGCGAGACGCGTCGCCCGCCAACGGCTGCGCCCGCGGAAAGAGCGCTTGCGCGCGGTCCAGGCGCGCGTCGAGCACCCTACTCTTGCCCGTCCCCGGTGCACCGATCACGGCGATGCAACCTTCGAACGACGCGTCGACGGCGGCCCGTTGTTCGGCAGTGAGTTCGCGATCCGTCATCGTCCGAATTTCTCTCGTTCCGCGTGGGGGCGTTGCGAGCAAGCGAGTTTATACGCGCAATACGTGCAGGCCGAAGGATCCGTCGTAACCGCGAACGATTCGATCGAGCCGCTGGTGAGTTCCGTGCAAATCTCGATCATCCGCGTTCGCGCGCGTTCGAGCACGTCGATGCCGATCGTCCCGACCGTGGCTTCGCTACGGCGCGCTTGCGCGGTAGGAACCGGCACGACCTCGAGGACGACCGGCTCGACGTCGAGCATCGCGTCTTTTAGCGGAAGAAGTGCGAGACGCGTTACGCGATCGCCTTGCTCGGTGCGCGCCCAATAGTAAAACGGCAATTGAAAATCTTTGAACGCACGCACCTTGTCGAGATATTCGCCGGCGGTCGCGGCGATGGCGCCGGTCTTGTAATCGATGACGCTCACGTTACCGGTCCCATCGTCGCGATCGAGACGATCGATGAAACCGACGAATGCATGGCCGCCGAGATCGAGATTAGCCGGCAACTCTCGCCCGATGACGGTGAACGGCGCGCGGCGGCTCTGCGCGACGAGCCAGTCGACGTACCGTTGAGCCGTGCGCTGCGCTCGGCGCAATTGCAGCTCGACCTCGATCGCGCTATCGAAATCGTCGCGGTGTTGCTCGAATGCGCGATCGACGTACGCGACGATGCGCTCTCGCATCAGCGCCTCGTCCGCATCGCCCGGGCGCGCGAACTCTTCGTGAAAATGCTCGAGGGCCAGGTGGAAAGCGGTGCCGTAGAACGATGCGGACGATCCCGGGTCTTCGACCGCGGCGCAGACGTAACGGTAGTACCACTTGCGCGGGCACTCCGCAAACGCGTTGAGAGCGGAGGCGCTGAAGTGTTGTTGCCGCGCGCGAATGCCCGCGCGCGGATCGGCCGATTGCGACTCTTGTAGGGAAAGGCGCAGCTCGGACTCCGCTTGCGGCTGGGCCGAAGGGTCCTCCTCGAGTGCGAAAGCTGTAACGACCGCATCGCGCAACGTCGCCACGTCGCCCTCCGGCGCGTTGTGAGATAACGCGCGCAAGCGTTCCACAAACGTCAAAACCGCGTCGCGCTCGGCGACCGGCAGGGCGAGCCGCCCGCCCGCAAGGGCATCGAACAGCGGCCCGATGCGCGGCGCCAGCGCGGCGTATGCGGCGGCGGCATCGTGTGGAATGGCGGAGTAAGGCGAGCGGATCGCGCGCATGAGGCGAGCGTCGTCGGAATGGCTGAGCCAGGCGAGGACGTCGTCGACGAAGGCGCGAGCCTGGACGGATATGGGCACGGCTGATGGATGTTAGTGGTCGCACCAGGCGCCCCTGCATCGTGCGTGTAACCGCAGCCGAATGCGTCGCATTATCGTCGGTATTAGTGGAGCGAGCGGGAGTGCCTACGGCTACATGGCGCTCCAAGCATTACGAGCGATCGGAGGCGTCGAGACGCATCTGGTGCTGAGTTCCGCGTCGAAGCGCACGATCGCGCTTGAGACCGATATGGTTCCCGAGGATTTCGAGGCGCTTGCCGACGTCGTGCATCGCGACGACGATCTTGCGGCAGCGATCTCCAGCGGCTCGTTCATCACCGACGGCATGTTGGTGATCCCGTGCTCGATGAAGTCGGCCAGCGCGATAGCATATTCGATGAATTCGAACTTGCTCGTACGGGCGGCGGATGTGTGCCTGAAGGAGCGGCGGCGCGTGGTGCTGATCGTTCGCGAAACGCCGTTGCACCTGGGCCACCTGCGCACGCTCGCTCAACTCGCGGAAATCGGTGCGACGATTCTGCCGCCCATTCCCGCGATGTACGCAAACCCCACCAGCGTCGACGATATTATCGCGCACACGGTTGGGAAAGCGCTCGACCAGTTCGGCATCGCGAACGAACTCTTCAAGCGCTGGCGCTCGCCGGAGAAATAAAGAACCTTACGCGCGTTGAACGAGCTGCCGCGCGAGTTCGATATCTGAGACGCGATCGACGTTGACGGCGCACTCCGCAAACGGCGAGACGATCGCTCGCGCGGGGGCCCCGAGCAGTATCGAGGCCCGCTCCTCGGCTTGCTCGACCGTCAAACGACCGGTAGCGTACCGCAGCAAGACATCCCATCCGAACAGGCCCGCCAAAGCCAGCGGATTCTTTCGGGCGGCGCCCAAGCGCTCGATAAAACGTTCGAGGTGCGGCAGGGTGCGCGGCTTGATCGCGACGAGCCCCGCGCCGCAGTAGGTGCCGTTGCGAAAACGCGCCCAGGTATGGGGAATTTGAGGAAACCGCGCTTCGTGGGTGCGACGCTCGACGCATCCGTATCCGACGTCGCCGTCCGCCGCGCGCGCGCGCTCGACGAAATCTTCGACGGCCGAGACGGAGAGGATCGGCAGATCCGAAGTGCTTACCAGAACGATTGCCTCGGGCTCCAACCCCGCCAGCCCGCTGCGCAGGCTCTCGCGAATGTGTTTGCCGTCGGTGCGAAAGTCGTCGGCCATTGCTAGGGCTGGGTGAGCGTGGGTTCGTTCCGGGGCGACGACGACGATGCGGCCGATCGACGGCGAGGCGCGCAGTGCCGCCAGCGTGCGCTCGACCAGCGCGATGCCGCCTACGGTGACGAACGCCTTATTTGCGGCCCCCGGCTGCGATGCGGCTAACGCGTCTTCCGGGCCGCCGGCCAGCACGACCGCGGTGGTCATGCCGGCCTCCATCCGGGCGTGGGCGCGAACCGGGTCCGGTATTGCCGGTAGCCTTCAGGCACGACGAGCCGATCTGCGAGCGCGGCGATGGCGGAGGCCTCGGGCGCCAGGCTAAAGACGGCCGAACCGGAGCCGCAGAGGAGGGCGTTGGTTGCCCCCGCAGCGAGCAACGCTTCGACGGTGAGAGCGACCTCGGGCGTGGCACTTGCGATCGGATCGTGAAAATCGTTCGTCAGGAGGGCTTCGAGCGCGTCGAAGTCGCCGCGCTGGAGCGCCTCAAGCGCGCGAAGACTCGCCGAGCCGGCCCGCGGCCGCGTGGGGCGCGAGGTCTCATCCAGCCGAGCGTACGCATCGCGGGTAGAGACCGCAACGGGCGGCTTGACGATCAGCAGATGCCAATCGGGAAGCGCGCCGACGGCGGTGACGCGTTCGCCCGTGCCTTCGACCAGAGCCCCGCTTCCGCAGAGGAAAAACGGCACGTCGGAACCGAGCGTGCGTGCGATCGCCAGATAATCCCGGTCGCCCAGCATACCGAACGCGCCGTCCATCGCCGCTCGCAGAACGGCCGCCGCGTCGCTCGATCCGCCGCCGAGGCCGGCCTGAGTGGGGGTGCGTTTGGCGAGATGCACGGCGTGGGGCTGCGAAAGGGCGAGCGCGCGAACGGCGCGCGCCGCCAGATTCTCTTCGCTCGCCAGCGCCGCGTCGTCGCACGAAAAAGCAAACCGTTCGCTCGGTTCGACGCGCAGCGTATCGCCGAATGCGATCGGCACCATCAGCGAACGAAGCGTGTGGTAGCCGTCCTTGCGGCGGGAGAGAATTTCGAGCGTGAGGTTGATTTTTGCGGGGGCGTCGATGACGAATGGCACCCGTGGTTCGTTGTGCCTTTACCGAGCATGAACCTTTCTGCAAAATTGGCAAGCGCTCGGGCTGCTAGAGGGGCGCCCCGTCGAAGGGCGTAGAGCATTCAGATAATGACGCCGAGCTACGACGCGCAGCGAAATGAATTTTGCGCTTACGTCCTTCCCGAGTCGCAGACGCCTTACGGCATGCTCTTGGGCAATTACAAGTCGTACGCTCAATCGACGGCAAAAGGCGGCGTGCGCGGTCTCTGGGATGCCGATTCCGACCGCATCATCTTCGGGACGCACCAATTAGCGTATCGATTGCGCGACTCAAGCCAAACGCTGTTTCCGCATCAAATCGTACGCGAATTCACGTTTCTTCCGTACGCGCAAATTTCGGAATTTACGCTCGATAATCGCTTGCACGTTACCGAGGCATTTTACGTGCCGTTCGGCCCCAAGTTCGACCGAACCGTCTCCTTCGTCGTCGACATCACGTTCTACAACCCGGGCAGCGACGCGGTTGAAGTTGCTGCGTTCCCGTGGGCGCTTCTGGTGGGCCAACGCTTTTACGGCGAATCCGAGAACGAGATGCAGGCGTGGTCGAGCGGTGACTTCATCGTCTCGCGTAACACGGAGACCGGAGGCGAGCGGTGGTGGGGCGGTTCGCGCCAGCCCGTCGCGGCCGAACTCTCGTTGCGCGAAACCGTGCTACTGGAGAATATGCGTCGCGGCGGCTTGATATCGGGCGAAGAAGATGCCATGGGGGCGTTTGCGCGGGCAGCGGATCGAGCTGAGGACCTGCGCGCTAAGCGCATCTTCGGCGCCTTCGAATATCACATCCGCATTGAAGCGGGTGCGCGGCAATCGCTACGCTTGGCCGTCGTCTTTCATAAGGACGGCACCGAAAAAAGCAAACCGGTACTAGAGGCCCTCCTGGCCGACACTCGCGCCCTGCACGACACGCAGAGGTTTTACAGCGAACGTCTAGCCGACGCTCGTTTCATGACGCCGTCCCCGCTCGTGAGCCGCGGGGTGGTGTGGGCCAAAGCCAATATGCTGCGAATCGTCAAGGAGTATCCACAAGGATGGGGCTCGACGAACTCTCCGCCCTCGGACATCTTGGTTTCTCGCGATACGTCGTGGTTCGTTCACGGCTTCGACTATTTCATGCCGCAATTCAGCCGCGACGCGCTCGAGGTTTTCAACGATTCCGTTGACGAATCCGGGCTCATGATCGAGTACGTCCGCGGCGTGAATGGGTTCAAGACCGCGTACGACCTTAATATCAACGACGACACCCCGCTGCACCTCATCGCGATGCTCCATCACTACAATGCGACGCTGGACCATCAATGGGTCAGGGAC
>DATKQG010000054.1 GCA_035532835.1 Candidatus Dormiibacterota bacterium | reverse complement strand
AGCTTCGTGGTTAGCTAGCAGAACGAGCTACTGCAGAACGGCACCGGTGTGGGGAACCGTTCGTCAGCGCGCATCCTGCGCGCTTCCTACTCGTATGTTTTTGTGCAACATTCAAAGGAAGTTCGACATCCTGTCGATTGCACAAAAATCACACGTTCCCCACACCGGTGCCGTTCTGCAGTAGCTCGTTTTGCTAGACTGCGAGCTTTTCAAAGTATTCGTAAGTTTCGCGCATGCCGTCCATGAGGTTGGTCGCGGGCTTCCAGCCGAGCTCTTTTTGCGCTAGGGACGAATCGAACTGCGCGTCGCGTGCGTCGCCGGCGCGCCGTGGCCCGGGCGTCACCGGCGCTTCGAAGCCGCTGATCTTCACGAGTGTGCGATAGACTTCGTTCACGCTGGTTTTGACGTTGGTACCGATCACGTAGATGCCGCCGGAGCCTTTTTCGAGCGCGGCCGCATTAGCTTGCGCGACATCTTTCACGAAAACGTAATCGCGCGTCTGGTCGCCGTCCCAATCGATGCGGATGCCCTCGTGCTTGAGGAACTTGCCGATGAAGATCGAGATAACGCCCGCTTCGCCGTTGGGGTCTTGGCGTGGACCGTAGACGTTGCCGTAACGCAGCGCAGTGAAATCGAGGCCCTTCTCTTCTTTATAGAAGCGCAGGTAATGCTCGGCGACCATCTTGGTAATGCCGTACGGAGAGGTCGGGCGCTGCGGGGTGGATTCCACGATCGGGAAATGGTCGGGCGTTCCGAAGGTCGCGCCGCTCGACGCGAAAATGACTTTTTTGACCCCGCTCTTCACCGACGTTTCGAGCACGTTCAGCAGGCCGATCACATTGACGTCGGCGTCGAACTTCGGGTCGCGCGTTGAGATGGCCACCGAATGCTGAGCCGCATGATGGCTGACGATCTCGGGACGAAATTCGTGGAAGATGCGCGCGATGTTGGCGTCCCGGATATCCATATGCACGAAATTGGCCCGCTCGGGGACGTTCGCGCGGCGGCCACCGCCATGCTCCCAGAGCGAGTCGAGCACGAGCACGTCGTGGCCGAGCGCGAGATACGCATCGACGATGTGAGAGCCAATGAATCCGGCCCCGCCGGTGACGATGATACGCACGTATGATCTTCCTTAAGTGGGGGGCTAGCGCAACTGCCCCACTCTCTAACGACGCGCAACTGCCGGTAGCTGCCGGCGTCGTCATTGCGTAGGGAACGCTAGCATCGCGTCGTTTCGGGCACTGGCAGCTTCGCGTGGGGTCGCTTGCGACCCTGGCAGCCGCACGCTAAGCTCCCTGGGCTCGCGAAGGGCTTCACCAAAATCTGACAGAGCCGTAAGCTTCAGCTAGGGTGTCTACTCGAACGGGCTTAAAACTAACCGAGGTTATCGCGATCCGGACGTGAAAGTGCGACATTGATCTCACTTTAGAAGGAGCTGCGCAAGTGCGTTTTTTAGCTATCCTCTCTTTTGCGTTCATCCTAGCCGCAGTAGCGGGCCCCGCCACAGCGATGCCTTCGAACATGCCGGCATTACCGCCGCAGCCGAAGGTTCATCCGGCGGGCATTCCCAAAAATGCGCTGCTGGTCTCGCCTTGCATCGCGACGATGGGCGAACACTGGGCTGCCGTTAAAGATCTTCCACTCGGCCCGATCTATGGCGTTTGGCAAGGCAAGCCGATCTTCACCGAAATCATGGTCTCGTCGGCGCAATTGAAAAACGGCTTCAGCTACGCGAATATCCACGCGCTGCCCGGCTACACGATCGATCACGTCGACTTCGAATTCGAACCGCATGGGCACGAGGGGTTCCCGGTTCCACACTACGACGTTCACGCATACTATATTTCGCCCGCCGCAGAAGCCAAGGTCTGCCCGAACGGCATCCCCGATCCGTCGATGAAGCCCATGAATCGGTAATCGACCCACGCACTCGATCTAAGCGGCGGGTCTGCACCTAGCGGCCCGCCGGGCGACGCGCAGATGATGCCCAATGAAGCCGCCGCTGCCCGTCTTCGCGATCGCGTTCGTGCTCGGAGCGCTGATAAACGCACCGCTCGGCGACGACGTTCGATTCCTGGTATCGGCCGGCATCGTCATCGTTTGCGCAGTGGTCGCCTCACGGCGCTTCGGGCCCTGGCAGCTCCGCACGGCATTACTCGCTGCCCTGGCTTTCGCGGCCGTCAATGGCATGCTGCACGAACGATTTCACCAGCATGTGACCGAGTCGCGCACGCAGCGTTTCACCGCCACCGTCATCGATCGCGCAACAACCGCCGAAGGTACGCCGAAATACACGCTTGCGCTCGAGCGCGGGCTGACGGTTTCGGCGGTCACCTCCGGGCAAGCGCAGGTCGGCGAGCGCGTTGTCGTGCGGGGGCGCCTCGAGCCGTTCGATGAGGCGCGCAACCCGGGCGAGCCGAGCGAACGAGTACTGCAGCGCGAGCGCGGTATCGACGGCGAGATTCAGAGCGCCGCGATCGTAGCGCGTCAGCCGTCCGCATCCACGGATGTGCGCGGCGTTCTTGCGCGCTTGCATTACGCGGCGCTCGAAACGCTGCGCGCGCAGTTGGGTGAGCCGGGCGCGTCGATCGTTGCCGGGGAACTCTGGGGAGAACGCTCGGCGTTACCGCCGGATCTTCGCGCCGATTTTCAGGAATCCGGAACCGTTCACATCCTAGTGACGGCGGGGCTACACGTTGGGCTCATCGCCGCGTTGGTTGCAGCGGTGTTGTCGCGCTTTTCGCTTCCGCGCTGGTGTGCGTGCGGAATCACGATCGTCGTGCTGTGGCTGTTCGTGCTGTGGAGCGGCGCACAACTCCCGGCGGTTCGGGCGGCTAGTATGGCCAGCGCCGCGCTGGTCGCTCGCGCCGGCGGGGCCGCCGCCATGAGCTGGAATGCCCTGGCCCTCGCGGCGATCGCGATCGCGATCTTTCGGCCGGAGAGCGTTGCCACGCCATCGTTCGCGCTCTCTTTTGCATGCGTGGGAACCATTTTTTCGCTAGCACGCCCCATCGATCGCTGGATCGAAGGAGCGACGTCGATTCCGGCGCGATTGCGAGAAGTCGTCGCCCTCTCCTGCGCCGCGCAGATCGGAACGTGGCCGATCGGCGCTGCCGTGTTTTTGCAATTCGCGCCCTACGCGCTCTTTGCCAACATGGCGATTGTCCCGTGCGTGCCGATCACCATGCTGCTCGGCATGGCGGAGCTAGCCGCGCAGCGGTGCGTGCCCCTTGCGCAAGCGTTCGCAAATCTCAATGGGTGGTTGCTCGCGTGGATTGTGGCGGTAATCCGGTGCGTCGGTGCGCTCCCGGCAGCCGCGATCCCGATGACACCTGCGCCGACCGTCTGCATCGCGCTCTACCTAGCTACGATTGTCGCCATTCCGGCGCTGATGCTGCGCTCCATGCGCACGTTGGCCGCAGCGTCGATCGTCCTGAGTGTATCGCTGGTACTGTGGCCGCCCGACCGGCCCGACGGACTCTTGCACGTGGTCGTCCTCGACGTTGGACAAGCCGATGGCGTCGTGGTGCAAACCCCGTCCGGTCACGTCTACGAGATTGACGCCGGAGGGCGCCTAGAACGCGGGCCGCAGAGCGACGCATCGAGCGCGGAACTCGTCGGCGAGCGGATCGTCGTACCCTATTTGCTACGCCACGGCATCCATCGCGTCGATGCGATGATTTTGTCGCATCCTCATGGCGATCACGCTGGCGGAATTGCGCCAGTGCTGCGCAAGTTGCGGGTTGCGGAGTTTGCCGATGGCGGGCAGATCTATGGCGGACACGCCTATCACGATGCGCTCGATGTCGCGCGCAGCGAAAGCGTGCCCATGGTCTATCCGCGTGCGGGAGGTATATGGCGCAACGACGATGGTGTTACGTTGCAGTTCATCGGGCCATCGCTCCCGTTCATCGGTGGGAAAAACGCGATCAACGATAACTCGGTTGCGTTTGTGCTGCAGTATCGCCACTTTCGCATGCTCTTTACGGGCGACGCCGGAAGCGCTGCGGAACAGCGCTTTCTCGACGAAGGCGTCGACCTTCATGCAGACGTGTTAAAAGTGGGCCATCACGGTTCGGCGTATGGC
>DATKQG010000053.1 GCA_035532835.1 Candidatus Dormiibacterota bacterium | reverse complement strand
ATTCCGGACAACGCTTGCCCCCTACGTCTTACCGCGGCTGCTGGCACGTAGTTAGCCGGGGCTTCCTCCAAGGGTACCGTCAATATCGTCCCCTTCGACAGTGGTTTACGACCCGAAGGCCTTCTTCCCACACGCGGCGTCGCTCCGTCAGGGTTGCCCCCATTGCGGAAAATTCCTCACTGCTGCCTCCCGTAGGAGTCTGGGCCGTGTCTCAGTCCCAGTGTGGCTGGTCGCTCTCTCAAGCCAGCTACCCATCGGAGCCTTGGTAGGCCGTTACCCCACCAACTAGCTAATGGGACGCAGTCCCGTCTCTTAGCGGATTGCTCCTTTCATCGTCAAGTGATGCCACTCGACGATCGTATGCGGTATTAGCTAACCTTTCGGTTAGTTATCCCCCACTAAAAGGTAGGTTGACCACGCGTTACTCACCCGTCTGCCACTAGGTATTGCTACCTCGTTCGACTTGCATGTGTTAGGCACGCCGCCAGCGTTAGTCCTGAGCCAGGATCAAACTCTCCATAAAAAATTATGGAGCCTTGAAAAATGGCTCTCAAAACTTCGCTGACTATATTTCAGAACTCGAAACGAAAAATCGAGTTCGCGCCTCTTCTTAAAGAAATGGCTTTCACCACGTCTCTTCGATCGGACGCTAGTCATAAATTGTACGGATATCTCTCGACTCAAAAGACATTGCCTTTCGACCTTGTCTTCTATAGGTCGGAGACCCACAGACTTATGCGCTACTGCACTGTTCAGTTTTCAAGGAGCGAACCCGTTTGCCACACCACGTTAAGCGGATCTTTCGACCGCATTTTCGTGCTGGGGCGCTCAGGCCACGTCGGCTATAATATCGCGGGGGGGTAGCCATGTCAAGCGTATTGGGAAGTATTTTCCGTGCTCAGACGAACGTCGCCCCCAGCACAAGGCCGGACTATTAGAGTACCACAAACGTCTCGTGCGATGCTAGTCGGCAGAGGGGGAATGTCGAAACCGCGCCCTTATAGGTCGGCTTTGAAGTCCAGATCCCGCGAAGCCGCCGCTCGCTCATGAGCCCCCTCCGTCATGCGGTCAACCGATGCTGCGCTCGGCAAGGTCAAGAACCGGGCTCACGCAGCGGCTTGGATCAGGCTCGCAGGAAGAGCGTTTTCAAGTACTCGGTCTCCGGCATGGCGGGGTGGATCGGGTGGTCCGGCGCGTGCGCGTGGCGCTCGAGGAGCTGGAGGCGCCGGCCGGCCTGTCGAGCCGCGTCGTACGCGACTCGCGTGAGCCGCTCGACGGCTAGGTGATGCGAACACGACGATGAGACCAGGTAGCCGTCCTGTGCCAGCACGCCGAGCGCGGCGCGGTGGATGCGCGCGTAACGGCCCTCGCCGGCGGCTTGGTCCTTGCGGCGCTTGATGAGGGCCGGCGGATCGATGACGACCACCTCGAAGCGACGCCCTTCCCCGGCAAGGCGCTCCATCTCCTCGACCGCGTCGCCGGCGATGCCGTCGATACGGGTACCATTTCGGTCGCCGTTTTGCGTCGCGTACTCGATGGCCAGAGCGGAGGCATCGATGCAAACGGTCTCCCCAGCTCCCGCAAGGCCCGCGCTCACACCCCAGGCCCCGACATACGAGAATGCGTCCAGGACGCGGTCACCGGGCTTCACGTAGCGGCGCAAGCGAGCCCGGTTATCGCGCTGGTCGAAGAAATACCCGGTCTTCTGTCCCGCGCGCAGCGGGGCGTCCAGCTCCATGTCCCCTTCGCGGATGGTGATGCGGTCGGGAACCTCGCCGATCGCGTCATCCAAGGCCGGGATCCCCTCCAGTTCGGCCATGGCGCCCGAGTTCCGAACCAAGACCCCGCTCGGAGCCAACACGTCGTTGAGGGCTTGCAGAAACGGCTCGCGCAGGGCCAGCGCTCCGGCCGTATTCAGTTGCGCGACGCAGACGTCGCCGTACCGGTCGAGGACGATTCCCGGCGTTCCGTCGGATTCACCGTAGAGCAAGCGATAGTACGGCGCTGCAAACACATGCTCGCGAAGTGCGAGCGCGCGGCGAATGCGCGCGGCAAACCAGCGGGCGTCGATGGTCGCACGAACGTCGCGCGAAATGACGCGCGCGCATATCAGCGCGCGCGGATTGACGTAGACGATGCCGATCGGATTGCGGCGCATGTCGGTGAGCTCGGCCAGTTCGCCCGGTTCGAACGCCGCGAGCGGGGTTGCGGCGATATCGACTTCGTTCGAAAAGACCCAAGCATGACCAAGGCGGACGCGACGGTCCGCCTTGGCGAGCAAACGCAGCTGCTTCACCCCGATCAGCCGAGTTTGCGCGACATCGACTTGGCTTGCAAGAACAGCAGCAAGTAATCGCGTCCGCCGGCTTTACTATCGGTACCGGACATGTTGAACCCGCCGAACGGATGCGCGCCGACGAGCGCGCCGGTGCTCTTGCGGTTGAAATAGAGATTGCCGACGAAGAAATCTTCGCGCGCCCGTTCGATTTTGCGCTCGTCGGTCGTATAGATCGATCCCGTCAGCCCGAACTCGGTGTTGTTTGCAATCTCGATCGCATGATCGAAGTCGTTCGCCTTAACGATTGCGAGCACCGGGCCGAAGATCTCTTCCTGCGAGATGCGCGCATCGGGTGCGACGTCGGCGATCACCGTTGGCTCAAGGAAGTATCCGGTCTCGCCGACCCGCTTGCCGCCGGAAACCAGACGCCCTTCACGCTTGCCGATCTCGATATACTCCGAGATCGATTTCAGCGCCCCGGCGTTGACCACGGGGCCCATGTAGTTGCCGTTATCGGTCGGGTCGCCGACGGCGATCTTCGCAACGCGGGCGCGGACTCGTTCGACGAAATCGTCGTAGATCGCCGCATCCACGATCGCGCGCGAACAGGCCGAACACTTCTGCCCTTGAAAACCAAAGGCCGAAATCACGACGCCTTCTACCGCGGCCTCGATATCGGCATCGGCAGCGACGACGATCGAATCCTTACCGCCCATCTCCGCGACGACCCGCTTGATCCACTTCTGCCCCGGTTGCGGTTTAGCCGCGAGCTCGTTGATGTGCAGCCCCACCTCTTTGGAGCCGGTGAACGAAATAAAGCGAATCTGGGGATGCGCGACAACGAGATCGCCGATCTCGCTGCCCGAACCCGGGATGAAGTTGACGACGCCGTTCGGCACGCCCGCTTCGGTAAGCATATCGACAAACCACGCCGCAACGACGGCGGAATCGCTCGAAGGTTTGAGCACGACGGTATTTCCGGCGACGATCGCCGCAGCCGTCATTCCGGCCATGATGGCGCCGGCGAAGTTCCACGGCGGGATCACCGCGCCGACCCCCAGCGGGATGTACACCATCTCGTTCTGTTCGCCGGGAACCGGCACGATCGGTTGCGGCTGCGCGTAACGCAGGGCCTCGCGCGCGTAAAACTCCAGGAAGTCGATCGCCTCGGCGATATCTCCGTCGGCTTCGGGCCAGCTCTTGCCCACTTCATACACCAGCAGCGCGTCGTATTCGAAGCGGCGCTCGCGCATCAGCGCGGCGGCTTTGAAGATGTATCCGGCGCGCTCGTGCGCGGGGAGGCGCTTCCAGCTCTCGAAGGCGCGCGCGGCCGCATCGACCGCCTGCAAGGCCTGCTCCTTCGAAGCGGAGCTCACGATGCCGACGACTTGGCTCGGGTCGGCCGGGTTGACCGAACGGATCTTCTTCTCGGTTTCGATGCGCTTGCCGTCGATCACCAGCGGATACTGTTTGCCGAAGGTCGCCTTGACCGTCGCGAGCGCGGCACGCATGGCCGCGATATCCGCAGGGTCGGTAAACGACTTGATGACTTCATTCTGAAAAGGGGCGATGCGTTCGAGCGTGGTCGTCACGATAGGTTATCCTTACAAAAGCATCCAGAGGGGACACGGGAGTCTTCAACCCGGCCTGCAGGTTCCATTCTGCCCTACCGCGGCCAAGCGGGCCTGCCACTATTCCGCTAGCGGGCCCATCCCGCAGATGCGAGAATCGTCGGTGATATGACGTACGATATTGCGATCGTCGGCGGTGGCATCGTCGGCCTAGCGACCGGGCGCGAGCTCCTTTTGCGCCACCCCCATCTCAAGCTGGTGGTGCTCGAGAAAGAAGAGATTCTCGCCAAGCATCAGACCGGGCACAACAGCGGCGTGATCCATTCCGGCATTTACTACAAGCCGGGGTCCCTGAAAGCCAAGCTCTGCGTCGAAGGTCGCCGCTCGCTCTGGGAGTACTGCGATGCCAAGGCGATCCCGTGGAAGGGCGTGGGCAAGCTCATCGTCGCCACCGAAGAGCGCGAGCTCCCGCTGCTCGACGACCTCTATCAGCGCGGCATCGAAAACGGCATCGAGAATCTTGAGATCGTCGACGTGAAGGGCATCAGCGAACGCGAGCCGCATTGCCGCGGCATCAAAGCGATCTTCTCGCCGGTGACGGGCATCGTCGACTACGGCGTGGTCGCGCGGAGCTACGGTGACGACATCAAGGCCGCCGGGGGCGAAATCTACACCGGCTGCGAGGTGAAAGGCATTTCGCGCAAAGGCGGCGTGGCCGTCCTCGATACGAACCAAGGCGATTACCAAGCGAAGTACGTCATCACGTGCGGCGGCTTGCAATCGGATCGGCTCGCGCGCATGACCGGCGGCGGCAGCGATCCGAAGATCGTTCCGTTCCGCGGAGACTACCTGATCCTCAAACCCGATAAGCGCGATCTCGTGAAGGGCAACATTTATCCGGTGCCCGATCCGAGCTTCCCGTTCTTAGGCGTCCATTTTACGCCGCGCATGAACGGCGATATCTGGCTCGGGCCCAACGCCGTCCTCGCGTTCGCGCGCGAAGGCTACACGTTCACCACGATCAACCCGGGCGATCTGCTCGAGACGCTGACCTACCCCGGCTTCATCAAGCTCGCATCGAAGTATTTCTCGACCGGCATGGGCGAGATGTACCGCGACTTGCTGCGCGGCGCATACGTGAAAGCACTGCAACGCTACATTCCCGACTTGAAGGTTGAAGATACGCTCCCGGGCCCCTCGGGCGTCCGAGCGCAAGCCATGATGGCCGACGGCACGCAGGTCGACGACTTCGTTTTCGAGGGCGACGAAGGCGTCGTGCACGTGCGTAACGCCCCTTCGCCGGCGGCAACGTCGTCGCTCGCGATCGGCCGGTTCATCAGCGACGATGCCGACAAGCGCTTCGGATTGGGAACCATACCGGCATCCGTCTAAGCAGTTCCGAGCCGATATCGGCGCGAAGGGCCCGCAGCAATGCGGGCTTTTGTCATTCGCCGCGGCCACATCGCCGATTTCGAACCGCTCTTGCAACTCTTCGAATCGGTTGCCGCCGAGCGCCTCTGGATCGGCACCGAGCCCGGCTTCGACCGCGATCTCTATCGCGAACGCTGGCTCCACAATCTCGCCGATTCGAATCGGCCGCTCTTCGTCGCATGCGACGGCGAGCGCATCGTGGGAATGCTTGCCGTGAACGAGCACGAAGCCTTCGGGCCGACGCTGGGCATGCTCGTCGATGCGCCGTATCGCGGGCAACGTGTCGGCGCGGCGTTGATGGACGCCTGCATTCGTTGGGCTACCGAGCGCGGGCTACCGGCCATCCATCTGTTGGTTTTCCCGCACAACACCCGGGCGCGCGCGCTTTACCAGCGCAAAGGATTCGTCGAGGTCGAACGATTCGAACGCGACGTCACGCGCGACGATGGACAAATCTGGGACACGATCCTGATGTCGTTGCACCTTCGCGAGGATCGAGCATCGCTTTAGCGCCTCGCGCTCGCAGGCGCTATCGAACCGATGCGGCCCTCAAGGACGCGATGAAACGTCCCGCCCGCTCCTCCGCTTCTTCTCCGTCGACGCCGCGATACGCGTCGATCAGCGCGCTCCCGACGATAATGCCGTCGGCTAGCGGGCCGACCTCGCGCACGTGGTCGGGGTTGCTGACGCCGAAACCCACCGCCAGCGGCGTGGCGGTAAGGCTGCGCAACATCGCCAGTTGCGACCGCAACGGGTCGAAGTTGGGGGCCGTATTGGCGCCGGTAACGCCCATGCGCGATACCACGTACACGAATCCGGTGGCTTGGGCCACGATGATTCGCGCGCGCTCGCGTGTGGTTGAAGGCGCGACCAGCAACGGCATGTCCATTCCGTGCTGCGCGAGCAAGCCTGCCAATTCGGCCGATTCCTCCAGCGCGATGTCGGGAACGATCGCGCCGCTCCCGCCGGCCTGCGCGAGATCGCGAGCGAAGCGTTCGATGCCGTATTGGTAGACGGGGTTAAAGTACGTAAACAGCACGATCGGCACGCCGCCCGCATCCCGGTATCTGCGCACCAGCGCGAGCACCTCCGCGATGCCGATATCGTGCGCGAGCGCGCGTTGGCCGGCAGCCGCGATGGTCGGCCCGTCGGCGAGCGGGTCTCCGTACGGAACGCCCAGTTCGATGGCGTCCGCACCGGCTCGCGCCAACGCGTGAAGCACGCGCTCGCACGTTGCCATATCCGGATCGCCGGCCATGACGTACGGAATAAGCGCCGAACGGCCTTCCCGGCGCGCTCGATCGAAGATCTCTCCCAACATCAACCTGCCGCCCGTTCGTGCGCGCGAACCTGGGCGATGTCCTTATCGCCGCGGCCGCTGAGATTGACGACGATTAAATCGTCGCTCCCGCGCTCGGCGGCAAGCTTGCGTGCGAACGCCAACGCGTGCGCGCTCTCCAAAGCGGGAATGATGCCTTCGCTCCGAGCGAACCCGTGGAACGCTTCAAGCGCTTCATCGTCGGTAATCGGCACGTAGGTAGCCCGCCCCGAATCTTTGAGAAATGCGTGCTCGGGACCGACGCCGGGATAATCCAGCCCGGCGCTGATCGAATGCGTATCTTGTACTTGTCCGCGCTCGGACTGCAACAGATACGATCGCGACCCGTGCAAGATACCGACGCTACCGGCGCCGAGCGCGGCCGCCGTCCGGCCCGACGCGATCCCCTCGCCGGCGGCTTCGACACCCCAGAGCCGAACGCTCGGGTCGTCCAGGAACGCGGCGAACATGCCGATCGCGTTACTGCCGCCGCCCACGCACGCGATCACGTCGCTCGGTAAGCGGCCGAACCGCTCCAAACACTGAGCGCGCGTTTCGTCGCCGATCACCCGTTGGAATTCGCGAACCATGTACGGATACGGGTGCGCGCCCACGACGCTACCGATGACGTAGAACGTCTCGTCCACCTCCGACGCCCAAACGCGAAAGGCTTCGTTGGTCGCGTCTTTGAGGGTCTGCGTGCCGCCCGTCACCGGATGCACGGTCGCACCCAAGAGTTTCATGATGTAGACGTTGAGCGCCTGACGTTCGATATCGAGCGCGCCCATGTAGACGTCAACCGGAAACCCGAGCTTCGCGCCGACCGTAGCGGTGGCTACGCCGTGTTGCCCGGCGCCCGTCTCGGCGATTAGCCGCTTCTTTCCCATACGGCGCGCGAGCAGCGCTTGGCCGACGGTATTATTGATCTTGTGGGCGCCGGTATGATTGGTGTCTTCTCGCTTGACGATAAACGGAACGTCCGAGCGATCCTGCGCGTATCGCTCCGCGCGGTATAACGCCGACGGGCGGCCGACGAAATCGCGCAAGATGGCGTGATATTCGCTCCAAAAAGACGGGTCCGCAACCGCCAGGGCGAGCGCCTGCTCCAATGCCTCCAGCGCTCCAACCAACACTTCCGGAACGAAGCGTCCGCCGAAAGCACCAAAGTAACCGCGTGAATCAGGTTGCATCGCTATCCCGTACGGCCGTGATGAATGCGCGCATTTTATCGAAATCCTTACGCCCATCCGTTTCGATGCCGCTGCGCGCGTCGACACCGAAAGGATGAATCGCTGTAATACAGGCGGCGACGTTTTGCGCACGCAACCCGCCGGCAATCCACACCGGCCGCTCCCGCGCGATCGGCTCCACGATCTCCCACGCAAAGGGCGTACCGCTGCCGCCGGCGAGCCCCGTGCTCCCCGTATCGAACATAACGGTCGCTTCTTCGTATCGGTTGCAACGCTCGCGCAGCGAACCGGTGGCGTCCTGCGCGCCGACGTGGATAACCTTTACCGCACGCCGCGCGTACGGTGCGATCCAGCTCGGGCTCTCGTTTCCCGAGAATTGCAGCAGCGCTTGCGGGAACAACTCGAGGACGCGACCCACCTCGTCCCGGCTCGGGTCCACAAAGACCGCTACCGGAATCGGCGACTCGGCCGAAAGCTCGCGAGCGATTGCCTCCGCGGCGCTCCATGCAATCAATCGCTCCGACGGCGCGAAGATCATGCCGAAGTGCGAGGCGCCGCTGCGCCCGGCTAACACCACGTCATCCACGCCGGTCATACCGCAGAACTTTACGCGCGCGTGCATGCCTTCATTGCCACGATCTGTTGTGCCGGATCCTCCGAACGCATCAGCGACTCTCCGACCAGAACGCCGCGCGCGCCCGCCCGTGTGAGCCGCTCGACGTCGCGAGGGCCGCTCATCCCGCTCTCGCTAATCGCAAAGATCTCCGGCGGCACCAGCGGAAGAATACACTCGCTGACGGCGAGGTTGGTCGTCATGGTTCGTAAATTGCGGTTGTTGACGCCGATCAGCGTTGCTCCGAGGGTAAGGGCACGTTCGAGCTCGTCTTCGCCGTGCACTTCCACCAAGACGTCGAGGCCGAAGAGTCGCGCCTCGTCGAGGCACGCGCCGATGCTCGCATCGTCGAGTCCCGCGACGATCAGGAGAATGCAGTCCGCTCCGTATGCGGCCGACTGCGCGACCTCGTAAGGACCGCTCAGAAAATCTTTGCGCAAAAGCGGCAGCTTCGTTGCATCGCGCACGTCCTGCAAGAAATGCAGATCGCCCAAAAAATGATCGCGCTCGGTCAATACGCTGATCGCATCGGCGCCGGCGCTTTCGTACAAGCGCCCGATTGCGACGTGATCGAAATTGTGAGCGATGAGCCCCGCCGACGGCGACGCCCGTTTGATCTCCGCAATGACGGCGGTTCCGTTGCTGGCCCGCAGGGTGGCCAAAAATGGGCGGCGGTTGCTAACAGTCGCGAGCGCGCGCTCGCGCAAGGCCGCATAGGGCTCGTCGCGCATTTCGACTTCGAGGCGCCGGGCTCGGGCTTCATAGATCTTCTTTAGGACGTCATCCACGAGCAATCTCCTTAGCGCGTTCGAACGTCCGTAGCGCCGCGCCGCTCAATAACGTCTCGCGCGCGCGCTCGAACGCCCGTTCCATCCTCGTTTCACTCCCCGCCGTGAATAACGCAAGGGCCGCGTTCAGCGCGACGACATCGGCTCGAGCGGAACGCTCCCCGCCCAGAATCGAAAAGAACGCCTCGGCGCAGAGCGCCGTCGATCCGGCGACGATCGATGACAGCGGAGTGCTGACGCCGTAATCGCTCGGGTCCAGTTCCCAACGGTGAGCGCCCGTTTCGTCGAACGAGTACACCGTGGAGACTCCGTGTCCGGCGACTTCGTCGATTCCGCCCGCGCCGTGAACGACGGCGCCACGTCGAACGCCGAGGTCGCGCAATACGTCACCGACCAGCCCGGTCAGCGATTCGCGGGCCACCCCGACGATTTGCACGTTGGCCTTGGCCGGGTTCGTAAGCGGGCCGAGAACGTTGAAGATGGTCCGCACGCCCAACTCTCGACGAATGGGTGCGATATTCTTCATCGCGGGATGGTAGCGAGGTGCGAACATGAACGTAAAGTTGGACAACTCCAGCATCTGCGCGGCGCGCTCGGGCGCTACGTCAAGCGGTAGCCCCGCGGCTTCCAGGACGTCGGCGCTACCGCACGCGCTGGAAGCGGCGCGATTCCCGTGCTTCGCGACCGGTACGCCGCAGGCTGCCACCGCTAACGCGGCCATGGTTGAGATGTTGACCGTGTTGGCGCCATCGCCGCCGGTTCCGACGACGTCGACGAGCAGCTCGAGCCGATGCTCGACGTGCAGGCTGCGCTCGCGCATCGCGCGCGCCGCGCCCACGATCTCGTCCACGTGTTCGCCCTTGGCGGCAAGCGCCGCCAAGGCGCCCGCGCCCTGGATCGCCGTCAACGAACCATCCATGATCGATCCGATCAGGTCGGCCGACTGCGATGCCTCGAGGTGTTCGCCGGCGAGCAACCGGCGCAGCAGCGGTGCGTACTCCATGCTATAAAAAAACACACGGCGGCTCGAAACGGTTCGAGCGCCGTGCGTTTATTTCATTCCGGTACGTTGGTTTAGCGAACAAGCTCGATGAGCGAGAGTTCGGCCGCGTCGCCGTTGCGCACGCGCGTCTTCGTAATTCGCGTATATCCGCCATTACGGCCCTTGAGCGAAGGGGCGATTTGTTCGACGAGCTTCTTTACGACGGCCGGCTCGGTGATGAACTCCGCCAGATTGCGCCGCGCGGCGAGATCGCCTTTCATCGCGGTGGTAATGAGACGCTCGGCCACTTTGCTGATCTCTTTTGCTTTGGTCGAGGTCGTTTCGATTTTCTCGTGCTTGAACAGCGAGGTTGCGAGATTGCGCAGCAACGCCTTGCGATGACCGTCCGTGCGCGATAGGCGCTTGTATGCGATTTGATGCGGCATGATGATACTCGCTACGAAAGACGCAGCGAGAGCCCCCTCTCTTCAAGTACTTGTTTGATTTCGTCTAGCGACTTCTTGCCGAAGTTGCGCATCTTCATGATTTCGTCTTCGGTAAGGTCGAGAAGTTCGGATATCTTCGAAATCCCGGCGCGCTTGAGGCAGTTGAACGAGCGCACCGAAAGGTTGAGCGACTCCACCGGAATGTCCCACTCGTTGGGCGGCGCTTCCGGAAGCGGCTCGGCGCGATTCGTGAATCCGACGAATAGCTCGAACTGCTCCTGCAGAATGCGCGCAGCGGTCGCGAGCGCCTCGTCGGGCGTGATCGAGCCGTTGGTCTCGATTTCGAGGACGAGCCGGTCGAAATCGACGCTCTGCCCGACGCGGGTGTCGTCGACGGTGAAGTTGACTTTGCGAATCGGCGAGAAGATCGAATCGAGCGGAATGAGCCCGATCATGTGCTCGACGTTGCGTTGCTTGTCGGCCATGACGTAGCCGCGTCCCATTTCGACGCCCAACTCCATCGAGAGCTTCGCATCTTTGGACGAAAGCGTCGCGATGTGGTAGTTGGGTTCGAGAATCTCCACGTCCGCGTCCGGCGCGATGTCGGCGGCGGTCACTTCGCGCGATCCGGAGACCGAGAGCGTGACCACTTTGGGTTCGTCGCTGTTGAGCTTAACCGGCAAGCCTTTGAGGTTGAGCATCAGCGCGATCGTGTCCTCGACCATCCCCGGGATCGTCGAAAACTCATGAAGCACGCCGTCGATCTTCATGTACGTGATGGCGGCGCCGGGAATCGCGCTGAGCAGCATGCGGCGCAGAGCGTTACCGAGCGTAATGCCAAAGCCGCGATCGAGCGGCTCGATCGTGAATTTGGCATAGTTTTCGCGGCGCTCGCGTACTTCGATCGTGGCGCCTGCGGCGGTTTCAAATGTCGTCATGGGTAGTGTGGCGTTTCCTTCGTTGCCGCTTACGTTATCCGCGCACCGTCCCAGACGGTGCGCGATCCCACGCCTAGCGGCGGTGTGAGTAAATTAGCGTGAATAGAACTCGACGATGAGTTGTTCGTCAACCGGCGTGTCGATTTGCTCGCGCGACGGAAGCTGAACGACCTTACCGGTTTTCTCGGTGTCGTTCCATTCGAGCCACTCGGGCGGCCGGCGGCTGCCGGCGACTTCGAGGTTGGCTGCAAACACCGGAGACTTCAGGCTACGCTCGCCGATCGAAAGTACGTCGCCCGGCTTGACGATGAACGACGGGACGTTCACCAATTTGCCGTTGACGCGGAAGTGACGGTGCGTAACCAGCTGGCGGGCCTGCGAACGGCTCGCCGCAAGATTGAGCCGGTACACGACGTTATCGAGACGACGCTCGAGCATTTGCAAGAACGTGCGCCCGGTCTGTCCGGGAACGCGGGCCGCCTCGCGGAAATAGTTTTCGAATTGCGTTTCGTGCACGCCGTAATAACGACGCATCTTCTGCTTCTCGCGAAGCTGACGGCCGTACTCGGAGATTTTCTGACGCTGCTTGCCTTGCGTCTTTTGGCCCGGAGCCGTACCGCGGCGCTCGACGGCGCACTTTCTCGATAGGCAGCGGTCACCTTTGAGGAAGAGTTTGATTTTTTCACCGGTCTTGCTCGCGGCGGTTTCGCGGCGGCAGAGACGGCAAACGGGTCCAGTATAGCGCGACATATGCTCTCTCTATAGCTCCTAGTTACACGCGCCGACGCTTGGGCGGGCGGCAACCATTGTGTGGAATCGGCGTGACATCTTTGATGAGGGTGATTTCGAGACCGGCGGCTTGAAGCGAACGGATCGCAGCCTCACGCCCCGCGCCCGGGCCTTTTACGAGCACTTCGGTGCTCTTCATGCCGTGATCCATCGCTTTGCGAGCGGCGGCTTCGGCGGCCATCTGAGCGGCGAACGGCGTCGATTTCTTAGAGCCCTTGAAGCCGAGGTTACCGGCTGAGGCCCACGAAACGACGTTGCCGTGCGTGTCGGCGATCGTGACGATCGTGTTATTGAACGACGCGTGTACGTGGGTAACGCCCGATTGGACGTTCTTAATCTCACGCTTACGACGCGTTTTAGTTTGCTTTTTGGCAGCCAAGACTTGAAATCTCCGACGTTTTTCCTTCCCCGAACGACGGGGTGTCGTCGCCTCGACGCAGTCCGATCGCGTAGCGATCGACTCCATCTCATCCGCGGACGCTCGGCGATTGCGTCCGGGTGGCTTGCGCGCGAGCGCAACCCACGGTGATGCCGCGTGCGCCGCTCCGAGAGAGAGCAGCGCCAAGGCCGTATCTTACCTTAGGGGGGCCGTAAGGGTCAAGCGCAAAAAGCCCAGATATATGAAAAGCAGCCTCTCGCGAGCCTCCTTTATGAGTCTGACCGCGGCGGGAAGCCTCGTGGCCGCAAGCCCGCGACGCTCGCCCGCAATATCCGGAACCGAGGTTCCGGAGGCTGCCGGGTTTCATCGCGTCGATCGCGCCCTGGTCCTCTCGGGAGGCGGCGCACGGGGATCGTATCAGGCCGGATTGATCGCCGCAATGGTGGCCGACCGCTCCCTTGCCGACGGCCGGCCGCTGAGCCCCTACGGCCTGGTTTGCGGCACCTCGATCGGCGCGCTCAACGGCTACTTCGTAGCAACCGGACAGTATCGGCTGCTCCGCCATCTTTGGTATTCGATCGCTCGACAACGCGTGATTCGCCTCAAGCGAGAGTTCGCGACCATCCCGGAGGAACAAGCCGGCGTCGGCACGCGTATCTGGCAGGCCATGCGTTTGGCGCTCGGCCTCAATTCTCGCGTGAAAGGCGTTCTCGACGGCGCTTACTTGCGCGGTTGGCTGGGGCAATATATCGACCCCGCGCGCCCGGTCCTCACGCCTTTCGTATGGACGGTCACGAACCTCACGACGCAGCAGCCGGAGTTCTTTGCGTTGCTTCCGGAGGCTCCCGACGCCGCGACCAAGGCGGCGGCCGTTCGCGCCCTGACGGCCACCGTTGGATCCGACACCGTGCTGCGCTTAGCAACGCCGGATCTGCTCGTCGACGCCTTGCAGGCCTCCGCCGCGATACCCATCGCCTTCGATCCGGTGACGCTGCCGGGTGTCGACGGGAGTCCTGCGCAGTACGTCGACGGGGGCGTGACGGCGAACACGCCGGTGGGCGTCGCGCGCGCCGGAGCGAAGGCCATCGACGTCGTCTTCTTAGATCCACCCGTCGAGGCGTATTCGTACGGTAGCGCCATCGAGATCGCCAGCGGCGCATTCGGAGCAATGCAGAAACGCATTCTCGAAGCCGATCTACGCGCGGCGTATTTTGAAACGTTCGGCAAGCGCGCGATTTTGGGCATGAACGGGCAAAATCCGAACAATCGGGCTTCGAACGGACACGCCGATAGCGAGAATCTCGGGCAGTTCGTGCAATCGCTCTACGACGTCGACATTCGCACCCTGCGTCCACAGAAGGAATTGCCGGTCGACGTGATCGGCTTCGACGACGAGCGCTCGTTGATGGACACGTATCGGATCGGGTACGCAGACGCGCGACGCGGATTTACGCCATATGCGACCGGCTTCTGAGCCGGGCGGCATAAGAAACGGGGCCCGGCGATGCCGAGCCCCGTTTCTTTCATCCCTGTGGATGGTGCTGCTTAGAACTTGATGCCGAGGCCCAGATACGGACCGTTTGCAGTGAAGCCCGAAGGAGCGTTTTCCTTGTTCATGCCGTTCTCGCCGATCCAGCCGAGGTCGAGGAAGACCGGGCTGTTGCCGAGGACGTAGGCCGCACCGACCTGGTACTTCAAGAGTCGATACGCGAGGGAATACTGGGTGCCAGTAACCGTCGTGTAGTTACCCTTGAGGTTCGGGTAGTACCACGCACTACCGTAGAACGAGAGCGCCTGATTGAGGTCCGGGAGCTTTTCGATCCCGAAGCCGAAGCCGTTCTCTTTCGGATAGCCGTAGTTGTTGGTGCGCCAGAGATAGCCAACGCCGATGTAGATGCGCGGGTTCGCCACTTTGAGGCCGAAGCGGCCGTCAAAGTCTTGATCGCGCGCCGTGAACGCCGGGACGAAGGTCTGGCCTACGCCGCCGATGTTCGTAACGCAACCCTGGTCGCCGGCCGGGACGCCAAGTGCCGCGCACTGGTCGTTGACGGACGGAGCGTAACCGGCAGGCGTCGCAACGCCCTGGTTATGCGGGTAGCCGAACTGCGTGTAGGTGCCTTCCAGCATCCACGGCAGGTCGAAGGCGTTGAACTCGAAGCCGCCACGGACCGCGTACGAGCTCTTGCCGGTGTTGCCCGGGCTAAACTCGTTGTACACCTTCGGCGAAATGATGTAATCGCCGGCGATGAACTTATCGAGGTACGGGGTCGCTACCGGTGCGGGGGTCGGAGTCGGGGGAGCGGTAGGAGCCGCGGTCGGCTCTTCCGTCGGCGCCGGTGCGGGCGGTGGGGTCGGGGGAAGATAGCGGACCACGACAAGCTGCTTGTCGGGGACCCATTCGACATAGGCTCCCATGCCCTCCGAAATAACGCGGAGCGGCACGAGGACGCTGCCATTGTAGAGCATCGGCGGGACGTCCAGGGGACGCGATTCGCCGTTGATCATCACTTCCGGTTTGCCGACGGTCACTTTGACCTCGGCGCCGGGTTTAGTAACCGTCACGGTCTTGCTTGCGGCGTCGTACGAAACCGACGCGCCCATCTGCTCGAACATCGAGCGCAATGGGATCAGCACGGTGCCGCCCTTCACGAGCGCAGCGAGAACGCGGCCCTGCTTGAGGACATCGGGCTTGCTGTACACGTGATGATCGTTATATAGAATCGGAATTTGGCCGGACGGCGGAGTTCCGAAGTTTGCCGCCGGGGTCGTGCCCGTGCTAGCTTGCGCAACCACAGTGTTTCCAGAGTTTCCCTGTGCTTGCGAGACCAGCGGAGCGGCGACCGCGCCAAGCCCAAGACCGGCTGCTAACAGCGCGGCGAGGACTCCGGTGCTCAGTCGTTTCACGAATGCCTCCTTAAGAGTACTTGGTACTTGCTTCCAGGGCGGTGCAACCGCCCTGCTCAACTAAACGTCCGAGACCGAGGAACAGTTCCGAACGCTTGCCGAGTCATATCGGTTATGCCCCGCTCGGCTGGGCGGTAAACGCCAAATCCAAGCTACGCCGCATGCAATTTCCACCGCGGCGAGCCCAAAGGCGATCCGCGGCCCGTTCGGGCCCGCCAACTCCCCCGTGCGTACCAGCAGGGCGGTCGCGAGAAGCGGCGCGAGGACCTGCGGCACGACCACGGCGAGGTTCCAGACCGCCATCGTCGTCGCCATAGCGCCCGCCGGCAGGGTTCTGCAGGCGAAGGCCCAGTCGGCGCACAGAAAAACGCCCCAGCCGCAGCCGGCAAGCGCGATTGCGACCGGGAGTACCGGTAATGCGGTGGCTAAAGCCAACACCGCAATCGCGATCGACACGATGGCGCCGCCGACCGTCACGATCCATCGTTCGTCGAACCGGTCGGACGGGCGCGCCGCCAAGGACGCGCCGAGCGCGCCTAACAACGTGAACGCGAGAATGCACAATCCGCTCGCGAGCTGCACCGGGATGCCGAAGCCTTTCGGCAACACGTCGCGCACGTAGAACAGCAGATAGCCGAGTAACGTATAGAATCCCACGTACATCAACGCGCGCGAAACGAACAAGTCGATCAGCGTCCGGCTCACCGCTAATCGCGCGATGCCGTGGATCGGTTGCAGGCTCACCCGTGCGAGATGGGCGATCGTGCATGCCGCACTACCGACGAGGACCGCCGCCAAGGTGAACGCGAGCGCCGTCGGAGCCAGCACTACGCTCGCGAGAATCGCTCCGGTTGCGTTGCCCGCGCTCTGCATACCGGCCATCCATCCGGAGGCGCGTCCGATTCGCCCCGGCTCGAAAACATCCGGAACGATCGCTTGATACGGCCCGATGGCCACGTTCAACGCGAACTGCAAGAGCGCGAACCACACGACGAGCGAACCGATACTCGATGCGCGGTAGAAGCCCACGATGGCGACCGCACCTACGACCACACCCAGCGCATAAAAGGCGATGCGGCTATCGCCCGCGCGACGACGCGCATCGGAGAGCGGGCCTACGAGCAGTTGTGCCACCGCCGCGGCAAGCGCGCCTGCGATCGAGATGCGCGCGTACGCCGCCAGGGCATGCTCCCCACCCAGCGCCAAGCAGCGCGCCTGCAACGAGATGCCCAGCACCGCACCCCATACGCTCTGGATACCGAACCATAATACGGCAAGCCGGAACGGGCTCGCGCGATCAGGCACGCGTGCTCGCGTAGCGATACTCCGCGTACGTATCCGCATCGTATGCGAGTTCCGGCGCGCATCCGCGCAACGCCATGGCGGGATATCCGAGCACGCGCCACGCCCGCTTCTCGATAGCCGCGATCGTCAATCGCCCCAAAAGCATCCGCAACAGGAACGAAGGCCCGACCAAGCCCGCCATTTGCAGCGGAGCCTTGCGCGCATCGAACAACTGCGCTGCTCGGCGCGCGATCGCCATGGATGCACCTGCGGGAATGACGAAAACGCCGGCGTTGACGATCCGTTCGCCGGCCAGCGTGATGCCGAAGGGCGGCGCATCGGGGAAGCGCCGTTCGAACGCGTCGCACTCCGCGACGGGCATCGTCAGAACGCCGGCCGTCGTTCGCTGCACGGCATCCCGCAGCGCGTCCGCGGTTATATACGGCAGATCGCTCGTGACGTATAGGAGCGGCTCGTCGTCGGCCCACGAGCGAAGCGCGAACTGCACGTTCTGGCTGCCGGTCACCCCTTCGTCGATGAATCGATCGACGCGCTCCGCGCACGCGTCGCGCACCGCTGCGGGGCCCACCATCGCGATGCGATCGATACCCGCACCGCGCACCGCTTCCACCACGCGTTCGATCATCGGCGCGCCGCGAACCGGGGCCAGTGCTTTAATGGCCGTACCCGCCGCCGCGGCATACGCTCCGTCGATGCGCCCGCCGGCCGTAATCACCGCGTTCATGAGAAGCCGGGTAGCGCGCGCTGTTCGGGGTTCCCTCCCGGAGCGCGGGCAAGCACGTTATCCTCGCCCGGGCACCGGGCTTCGAGCAGGCTCTCGAGTGTCGCAGCATCGCGCGCCGCACCTCCACGCGCATGATTGTTGAAAAACGCATACGTCGCTTGCGTGTGCGCGGCGATGGCGAGAAGGCGCTCCCGCCACGGTTCGAGTTCTTCGCGGCTATAGGCGTACGCGTAACGGGTGATTCGATCGCCGGTCAACCACCGTTCGGCGTTGCGGCCGTGAAACCGCACGTACCCGACCGGCGAGGTCGCATCGGTCGAGGGCGCTAGCAACGATTCCAGCGAGGGCATATCGAGATTACACCAACCGACGTGCAGCGCGCGCAACAACGCCAGCGTTTCGCCGGTCTGCCACGCCGCTTCGCGAAATTCCGCCACGAGCGGCACGCCGCGCAACCAGGCGGCCACGCGTTTGAGATAGTCGTGGTTTCGCGGGGTCGGTAGAAACGCCGGCGGAAATTGCAGCAGCACGCTCGCGAGTTTTCCGGAAGCCGCGACCGGGGCTAGGCTCTCGATAAATCGCGTCAGTTCGTCGCTCGGCGCCTCGGCCGCGCCGGGGGCGTGCGTGAGGCTTTTAGGAGCCTTGAAGCTGAATCGAAAGCCGTCGGGCGTCCGCGCGTCCATGCGCTGCACGGAACGCCGGTCGAGAACGCCGTAGTACGTGGCGTCGATCTCGACGGCGGTGAAACGCCGGGCGTAGTAGCCCAGCATTTCGTCGGGCTTGGTCTTGGGCGGGTAGAACGAACCGATCCAGTCGCGATAAGCAAACCCGCACGTCCCGATATAGATCACGAGAAACGATTCGGGCCCGGCAGTTGCCGAGCCCGCAGAGCGTTCTACTTCTTGGTGACCTTCTTCTTACCGGCCACCGTGCGTTTGGGTCCCTTGCGGGTACGCGCGTTGGTCTTGGTTCGCTGACCGCGGGCCGGGAGGCCGCGCCGGTGACGCAGGCCGCGATAGCAGCCGATGTCCATCAGGCGCTTGATATTGCCCTGTACCTCACGCCGAAGATCGCCTTCGACCCGAAGTTGGAGCGCATCGATCGCGTCGCGCAACTTCTTTTCATCGTCTTCGCCCATCTCTTTGACGCGCAGATCCGGGCTGATCCCGGCGCGCGCGAGCAACTTCGACGCGGTCGTGGGACCGATGCCGTAGATATACGTGAGGGCGATCTCGATGCGCTTCTCGCGCGGAAGATCGATACCAGCAATACGAGCCATTGTTTCCTGTCCTTATTCCTGCGGAGTGTGAGGGTGGTTAACCCTGAACCTGCTTGTGCTTGGCGTTGACATCGCAGATCACGCGCACCTTACCGTGGCGGCGAATGACCTTGCATTTTTCACAAATTTTCTTGACCGACGGACGTACTTTCATGATCTTCCCAACTTACTTTTGAAAGGGCACAATTAAACGATCGCTTCTTCCGAGGGACGGTACTTCTCGGCATCCGGGTGCTCGCCGAATTGGCGAAGCGTCAGGATCTTCGGACCGTCCTGGGTAACCGCGATCGTATGCTCGAAGTGCGCTGCGAGTTTACCATCTGCGGTGACAACTGTCCAGCCATCTTTGAGGATTTTGACCCGATAATCGCCCTGGGTGATCATCGGTTCGACTGCCAGGACCAATCCGGGCCGCAGCTCCATGCCCGTCCCGCGCCGCCCATAGTTCGGCACTTGGGGCTCTTCGTGCATCGCCGTGCCGACCCCATGGCCGACCAGCTCCCGCACCACCCCATACCCGTGTTTCTCGGCGTGTGCCTGTACGGCCGCGCCGATATCGCCCAGGTGGTTGCCCGCCTGCATCGCGGCGATGCCCAGCATCAAGCTCTCCTGCGTCACGTCGAGCAGCCGTTGGGCCTCCTCCGAAATCGCTCCCACCGGCACGGTGACCGCGGTGTCGCTGACGTAGCCGTCCAGGGTGGTACCGATATCGATCGAGAGCAGATCGCCCTCTTGCAGCACGTAATCGCCCGGAATGCCGTGAACCACCTCGGCGTTGACCGAGGCGCAGATCGAGGCCGGGTACCCGTGGTAGCCCATGAACGTCGGGACGCCGCCCAAACCCCGGATGCCCTCTTCGGCGATCCGATCCAGGTCGCGGGTGGAAACGCCGGGACGCACGGCATGCATGATGTCGGTCAGGACCTTGGCGGTAACCCTTCCGCTCCGGCGCATCGCTTCGATTTCGCGCGCGGATCTGAGCGTAACCATCGTTAGTGCGCGTGCTCCACGCCGATCGCGTGGATCAGTTGGTGCGCGACGTCCTCGACCGAACCCGTCGCATCGACGGTCACCAGCCGGTCGCCGTGTTCCGCGTAATACGCTACCAGCGGCATCGTCTGCGCTTCGAACACGTCCAGGCGCTTTGCAATCGTTTCGGGCTTGTCGTCCTCACGCTGCACCAGCGGGCCGCCGTCTTCGTCGTCGATCCCGGCGACGCGCGGCGGATTGAAGGTTTCGTGATAGACGCGGCCGCTTCGTGGATTCGTCCAGCGCCCGAGGAGCCGCGCTTCGAGCGCCGCCCGTTCGATCGCGAAGTACACCGCGCGCGGGAGCCCGCGGCCGCGGTCGGCCAACAGCGCGTCTAATGCCTGCGCCTGCGGCACCGTGCGAGGGAAACCATCGAAGAGTACCGCTCCGGGGCCCTGCAACTCGCCCTCGACCATCTTGATGATCAGGCTATCGGGGACCAGGTCGCCGCGTTGCATGAAGCTCTCGGCGGCCTTGCCCAGCTCGGTTCCGTTAGCGCGATGCTCGCGGAGCAGATCGCCGGTGGATACCTGACGATAGCCGAAACGCTGCCGCAAGATCTGCGCTTGCGTGCCTTTGCCGGCGCCGGGTGCCCCTAAGAGAACGATATCGCCGGGCATTACTTCTTGATGAAACCTCGATAATCGCGCATCGCTAACCGCGCCTCGATCTGATTGATCGTATCGAGCGCGACGCCCACGACGATCAGCAGCGAGGTCGACCCGAGATAGAAGGTCGTCACCGAGAGTCCGCGCTGCATCGCGCCCGGCAAGACGGCGATGATACCGAGATAAATCGCGGAGGCGGTGGTGAGCCGGTACAGGATCTTGTTGAAATACTGTACCGTCGGCTGGCCCGGACGGATGCCGGGAACGAACGCGCCGGTCTTCTTGAGGTTATCCGCAATGTCGCTGGTGTTGAGCACGATCGAGCTGTAGAAGAACGTGAAGATCACGACCAGCAAGAAGTACACGATGTTGTACAGTAGCCCGTTCGGGCTAAAGTACAAGTTCAACCAGTTCGAGACGTTGGCCATCGCGCCGGTCGTCTGCCCGTGGGTGAACCACGAGAGCGCCTGCTGCGGCAGCAACAGAATCGAGATCGCGAAGATGATCGAGATGACGCCGGCATTGTTCAGGCGCAGCGGAATATAGGTCGAACGCCCGGCAAACATCTTGCGTCCGACGACCCGGCGCGCTTGCTGGATCGGAACGCGCCGCTGCCCCTGATACAGGAAGACGATCGAGATGATGATCACGACCGCGACGACCGCGTAGATCACCAGATTCAAGATCGACTCGCCGCCGCTGGAAGTCTGCGAGAGCGTCTGCGTGATATACGTCGGGAAGCGCAACACGATGCCGATGAAGATGATCAGGGAGATGCCGTTGCCGATCCCCTTATCGGTGATCTGCTCGCCGAGCCACATCAGGAACATCGTCCCGGCGACCATCGCGATGATCGCAAACAGCAGATACATCGTGCTGTGATCGTAGAACACGCCGTAGTTCCGCATGGCGATGGCCATGAAGGTGCCCTGCATCGTCGCCAAGACGATCGTGAGCCAACGCGTGTACTGGCTGATCTTCTTGCGGCCTTCCTCGCCGCCTTTCTTGGCCATGTCTTCGAGCTGCGGCAGCACCACGGTCATCAACTGCATGATGATCGAGGCGTTGATGTACGGCGTGATACCCATCGCGATGATCGAGAGCTTTTGCAGCGCGCCGCCCGAGAGGAAGCCGAGCAAATTGAAGAACGCGCCGTTGGCCAACACCTGTTGCCACGCCGCTTCGTTGACGTTGGGTAACTGCACGTGGATCATGAAGACGAACCACGCGAACGCGAAGAACACGTAGCCGACGCGCTTACGAATCTCCGGCACGAGCAAGGCCGCGCGCAGGTTAGTCAGCACGAGTTACTGGCCTTCGATCTGCGCGCCGGCAGCTTTAAGCGCTTCGAGCGCGCTCGAAGAAAAGAGGATGTCGGTAAAACGCAAACCGCTCGGCAGCGACTTGCCGGATTTGGCTCCGCCCAAGATTTTCACCCCGTCCAGCAGTGCGCTCAAGACGCCCGCCAGCTTGAGGGTCTCCGGGGAAACGACGATCGAGACGTCCCAGCCGGCCAGCTGATGCA
Source organism: Candidatus Dormiibacterota bacterium (assembly GCA_035532835.1). Taxonomy (NCBI): domain Bacteria; kingdom Bacillati; phylum Candidatus Dormiibacterota; species Candidatus Dormiibacterota bacterium. The sequence continues at coordinate 81,730 of DATKQG010000053.1, read as the reverse complement.
GGTTGACGACCGCTAGACGCGAGCGGAAATGGCCGATATCGCGAGCCTTTTGCGAGTAGCCGCGCTTGTGGGGAAGACGACGCGCCCACGGGGTCTGTCCGCCTTCGAAGGCCGGGCCCTTACCGCCGCCCGAGCGAACGGTCTGCCCTTTGCCGCCCTCGCCGCCGGTCTTCACCATGCCCGAGCCGTGGCCGCGGCCGATGCGCTGACGCTTCGTCCAACTGCCTTTGGCGGGCTTGAGTGCGCCCAGCTTCATCACCGAACCGCTCGCGATCGCTCCGGCGCTGACTGTCGATTTCTTTGCAGCGGGCTTCGCGCTGGACTTTGCGCTACCGCTGCTCTTTTTAGACTCTGCCACGATCATCGTTCCTTAACTGGAGAACTAGAGAGTTTGAAGCTACGCTGCGAAAATTTCCTTGACGGTTTTTCCGCGCAGCGACGCGACGTGTTCCGCCGTCTTGAGCGAGCGCAACGCTTCCACCGTCGCCATGACGACGTTGATGGGGTTGTTGCTGCCAAGCGACTTGGTGAGAATGTCGTGCACGCCCGCAAGTTCGAGGACGGCGCGCATCGATCCACCGGCGATAACGCCCGTACCGGGAGCGGCCGGCTTGAGCAATACGCTCGCCGCGCCGACCGTCAGCCGAACTTCGTGCGGGATGGTCTTCTCCACCATCGGTACCGTCACGAGGTTCTTCTTTGCCGCTTCGACCGCTTTGCGGATCGCTTCGGGGACTTCGCCGGCCTTGCCGATGGCGAAGCCGACCTTACCCTTGCGATCGCCGACGACGACCAACGCGGAGAAGCTGAAACGCTTACCGCCCTTGACGACCTTCGCCACGCGATTGACGCGGACGACGGTCTCTTCGAAGCCACTATTGTCGCGATCGCGACCACCACGATAATTCATCAGAAGTTCAGCCCCGCTTCGCGCGCTGCGTCGGCCAATGCCTGGACGCGTCCGTGATATTTGTAACCGCCGCGATCGAACACGACGTCGGTAATGCCGACGGCCTTCGCCTTGGCCGCGATCGCCGCGCCCACCGCTTTAGCCGCGCCGATATTGGTATTGGAATCGAGCGCGTCGGCGACCGATTTATCGCGCGTCGAAACCGCCGCCAGCGTGTGCCCCTTCGCGTCGTCGACCAACGTCGCGTAGATGTGATGGAGCGTGCGGCGCACCATCAAGCGCGGGCATTCGCCCGAGCCCGCCAGGCGTTTGCGCAGGCGGACGTGACGCGCGCGGCGCGCGTCGTCCTTAGAGATACGCGCCATTACTTCTTCCCTGCCTTCCCGGCCTTACCGAGTTTCTTGCGGATCGTCTCGCCTTCATAGCGAATGCCCTTGCCTTTGTAGGGCTCGGGGGGACGCAATCCGCGAATCTTTGCAGCGATCTGTCCGACCTGCTGCTTATCGATGCCGTCGACGTGAATCTTGTTCGTGCCCTCAACCGAGAGCGTGATGCCGTTGGGCGCTTCGAACACGACCGGATGCGAATAGCCTAGGGTCAGGTTCAACTTCTCGCCCGCCTTGGCGGCACGGTAGCCGACGCCTTGAATCTCCAGGCTCTTGCGGAAGCCTTTGCTTACGCCTTCGACCATGTTAGCGATCAACGTGCGGGTCAAACCGTGCGCCGAACGATGCGGCTTCGCATCGCCCTTGCGCTCGATCAGCACCTTGCCGTCTTCGAGCTTCACGTCGACGACCTGTGCGAGAATATGCTGGCTCAGTTCGCCTTTGGGGCCCTTAACGTGAACTTCGCCCTCGTTGAGGGTGACGTTGACGCCGCTCGGCACCGCGACCGGTAACTTTCCAATACGCGACATTACTTAACTTCCTCTTTACTACGAATCACGGTCGGCTTACCAGACGTACGCCAGGACTTCGCCACCGACGCCGAGCTTTTTCGCTCGTTTGCCGGACATGATGCCCTGAGACGTCGAGATGATAACCAAGCCCAATCCGCCGAGCACGCGCGGGATCTCGGTCTTGGCCGTGTACACGCGCAAGCCCGGGCGCGAGATGCGTCGCAGGCCGGTGATGACTTTCTCTTTTTCGGGACCGTACTTGAGCTGGATGCGGATCGTGCCTTGAGGGCCCTCGTTCACGCGTTCGAACTCTTCGATAAAGCCTTCGTCCTTGAGAATCTGGGCGATCGCCTGTTTCACTCGCGACGCCGGAATATCGACCAACTTATGGTTGGCCGTATTCGCGTTGCGAATGCGGGTGAGAAGGTCGGCGATGGGATCGGTAATGGCTGCCATGTTAACTCCTTACCACGAAGCCTTCGTCACGCCGGGAACCACACCGCGGTGTGCGTTCTCGCGGAAACAAATGCGGCACATGGCAAACTTGCGCAGGTAGCCGCGCGGGCGGCCACACAGCTTGCAACGGTGGTGTGCACGCACCGAAAACTTCGGCGAACGATTCGCCTTGACGATCATACTCGTCTTAGCCATTGCTTATCTTCCTCTCAATCCCGAGCTCGACGACGAGCCCTTTTGGAGCGGTAGCCCCATCGCTGACAAAAACTCCGCCGCTTCTTCGTCGGACTTCGCGGTCGTCACGATCGTGATGTCCATACCGCGGGCTTTATCGACCTTATCGAAATTGATCTCCGGGAAGACCAACTGCTCTTTGAGGCCGAGGTTGTAATTACCGCGCCCATCGAACGACTTCGCCGGCAAGCCGCGGAAGTCGCGGATACGCGGCAACACGATATTGAAGAGCTTATCGAGGAAAACGTACATCCGCTCGCCGCGCAGGGTAACCTTCGCGCCGATGTTCATGCCTTCGCGAAGCTTGAACGCCGCAATCGACTTCTTCGCCTTCGCGACGACCGGCTTTTGGCCGCTGATCGCAACGAGCTCCGCCAGCGCGCTATCGAGCGCCTTCGGATTGACGATCGCCTCGCCGACGCTCATGTTGATTACCACCTTCTCCAATTTTGGAATCTGGTGGGGATTGGCGTACGAGAACGTCTCCTGCAATTGCTTGCGAACGGTTCCTTCGTACTTTTCTTTCAGACGTAATGCCATGGTTATGCTCCCTTCGCCGAGTCGCGTGCGGGCTCGCCGCATTTCGCGCAGATGCGATGCGAGATGCCGTCGGCCGTGCGTCCGCGACGCAGGCGCGTCGGCAGATTGCACTTTTCGCAGACGTACTGCAGCACGCCGAGTGGAAGCGCGGCTTCCTTCTCGATAATGCCGCCGGTCTGAGCGTTGCCCATGTTTCCGCCCTGCTGGCCCTGCTTGGTGTGACGCTTGACGATATTCATGCCTTCGACGGTCGCCTTGCCGGCGGCCGGGAAGATGGCCTTGATAACGCCGCGCTTACCCTTCTCGCGTCCGCGACGAATCATCACGGTGTCGCCTTTGACGAGATGCAATTTATCGGACATTTTAGAGCACCTCCGGCGCGAGCGAGGCGATCTTGAGGAAGCCGCGATCGCGCAGTTCGCGCATGACCGGGCCGAACACGCGCGTCCCGCGCGGGTCCAGGTTGTCCTTGTCGCCCTTGATGATGACGCAAGCGTTGTCGTCGCAGCGGACGACCGAGCCGTCGGCGCGCCGGATCGGCGCCGAGGTGCGCACGATGACCGCCTTCACGACTTGGCCCTTCTTCACGGCAGCTCCGGGGATCGCACTTTTAACGGTGCCGACCACCACGTCGCCGACGTGCGCGTAGACGTGACGGCTTCCGCCGCTCACGTGAATGACGAGCAGCTCGCGGGCGCCTGAATTATCTGCGACCTTGAGTCGCGTTTCTTGTTGAATCATTACTTCTTATTTCGCTCGCTCGACGATTTCGACCAGACGCCAGCGCTTGTCGCGCGAGAGCGGTCTGCATTCCATGATCCGGACCAAATCGCCAATGTTGGCTTCGTTATTTTCGTCGTGCGCCTTGAAACGCGCCGACTTGCGGACGATCTTGCCGTACGTAGCGTGCGGAACGCGCGTTTCGGAGACGACCACGATCGTCTTGTCCATCTTATTCGACGCGACGCGCCCTTGTTTGACGCGCCGGCTCTCGACGCGCACTTCGTTATGCTGCTCCATGCTGCTCCTCGGCGATCCGCTTCTCGGAAATTGCTGTCTGAATCTGTGCGTAGGTACGGCGCATCTCGCGAATTTTACTGAAATCCGTGAGGTGCCCGGTGCGCAACGCAAAGCGCAGGTTGAACAACTCCGACTTGGCTTCGCGGGCCTTTTGTTGCAGTTCGGCGACGCTTAGGTCGCGCAGCTCCGCAAGCTCGTTCTTCTTCATGCTTGCGCCTCCTCACGCGAGACGATCTTCGTATCGATCGGCAGCTTCGAAGCGGCCAACCGTAAGGCTTCTTTGGCAACGTCCGGAGTGACGCCCGAAAGTTCGAACAGCACGCGTCCCGGACGTACGACGGCAACCCAGAACTCCGGGTTACCCTTACCGGCGCCCATGCGCACTTCGGCGGGCTTCTTCGTGACCGGTTTATCCGGGAACACTTTGATCCAGACTTTGCCGCCACGTTTGATGTGACGGGTCAGGGCGATACGGGCCGCCTCGATCTGCCGGTTGGTCATCCAACACGGCTCGAGTGCCTGCAGGCCGTACTCGCCAAACGAGAGCGTGCTGCCGCGAAGCGCGCGCCCGGTCATACGACCGCGCTGCTGTTTGCGCCACTTGACGCGTTTAGGGGTCAACATTTATTGCGCACTCCCTTCGGATTGCGGAGCGTCCGGAGCCGGCGCCACATGTTCGATCGCCGGAGCGACGTGCTCGGCCACCGGAGCAACGTGTTCGGCCACCGTCGCGGTGGGTTCGGCCGCAGGAGCGACGTGTTGGATTACGGGTGCAACCGGCTCGTGAACGGGAGCATCCGGCGTCACCGTTTCGTCCGTCGAAACGGCCGGACGCGGTGCAGTTGCTACTGCCGGTCCGCCGGCCGCAGGTCCGGCTCCAGCCGGACGCGGGCCACGGCCACGGCCGCCGCGGTCGCGACGATCGCGGAATCCGGGGCGCTCGCCGCCGGCACGGTCCGGACGCGCTTCGTTGCGCGGCTGGTCCGGCAGCACTTCGCCGCGATAGATCCACACCTTGACGCCGATGCGGCCGAAGGTGGTGAACGCCTCAACGTGTGCGTAATCGATGTCGGCACGCAACGTATGCAGCGGCACCTTGCCGTCGGCATTGCGCTCGGTGCGAGCGATTTCCGCGCCGCCGAGACGGCCGGAGACTTGCACCTTGACGCCACGGGCGCCGGCCTTCATCGTGCGCATGATCGCCTGTTTCATCGCTCGCCGAAACGCGATGCGCTTCTCGAGCTGGTCGACGATATTCTGGCCGACCAGGCGCGCATCGAGTTCGGGATGCTTGATCTCCATGACGTTGACCTGGATGTTCTTGCCGGTCAGCTTTTCGAGGCTCTTGCGGATATCTTCGATGCCGACGCCGCGCTTGCCGATGATGATACCGGGCTTGGCGGTGTTGACGATCACGCGCGCCTGATTGGCACGCCGCTCGATCTCGATCTTGCTGATCGCAGCCGAACGCATCCACTTACCGAAATACTTCCGGATGGCGACGTCTTCGTGCAACCAATCGATGTAATGTTTTTTCTCGAACCAACGGCTATCCCACGTACGCGTGATGCCTAGACGCAGGCCGACGGGATGAATTTTCTGACCCATAATGCTTCCTACTTAACCCTTACGCCTTATCGACAGAGCCGGCAGTAGTGGTGCGCGTGGCTGCCGGCGCGCGGCGCGTGACGCGCGCGGCCGTTACCGATGCGCCCGGGCGCTGCTTGCGCGTCTTGGTGGGAGCCTGTTCGCTCACGACCACCGTAACGTGCGACATGCGCTTGCGCTTGAAGTACGCGCGCCCTTGAGCACGCGGATCCAGGCGTTTGGTGAACCGCCCGCCCGGACCGCCATCGACGGTGATCCGCGCGATGTACAGTTCGTCGGTGTTCATGTCGTGGTTATTACCGGCGTTGGCAACCGCACTACGCACGAGCTTCTCGAGCGGTTCGGATGCATACACGCCGGCGAACTTGAGCAGAACGAGCGCTTCGCGTACGTTCAAGCCGCGGATCGCATCGGCGACGCGGCGCAGTTTGCGAGGGCCCACTCGCACGAAGCGAAGATGCGCGACCGCTTCGGTGCGCTGCACTTGATCCGACATTACTTCACACCAGCCTTATCGCCGCCATGACCGCGGAAATTGCGGGTCGGGGCGAACTCGCCGAGCTTGTGCCCGACCATGTTTTCGGTGACGTACACCGGAACGTGCGCCTTGCCGTTGTGGACGCCGATCGTATGCCCGACCATCGTCGGAACGATCGTCGAAGCGCGGCTCCAGGTTTTGATGACGCGCTTTTCGCGCGTCTCGTTGAGCTTTTCAACCTTCGCGAGAAGGTGGTCCGCGACGAACGGACCTTTTTTGAGGCTACGTCCCATTACTTGGCACTCCGCTTACGAACGATCATCTTGGTAGTGCGCTTGTTGCGGCGCGTCTTCTTACCCATCGTCATCTGGCCCCACGGCGTGGTCGGCGGGCGGCCCGATGTCGAGCGCGCTTCACCACCGCCGTGCGGATGGTCGACCGGGTTCATTGCGATACCGCGAACCGACGGACGCTTGCCGAGGTGGCGCGAGCGACCGGCTTTGCCGATGACCTGGTTCTCATGCTCGATGTTCCCGAGCTGACCGATGGTGGCGCGGCAGTTCACGTGAATCTTGCGCACTTCGCCGGAGGGCATGCGCACCTGCGAGTACTCGGTTTCTTTCGCCATCAACTGTGCCGAAACGCCGGCCGAGCGAACGAGCTTGCCGCCTTGACCCGGACGCAGCTCGATATTGTGGATCACCGTACCGACCGGGATGTTCTTGATCGGCAACGAGTTGCCGACTTTGATATCCGCCGCCGGGCCGGATTCGATCACGTCGCCGACCTTCAGGCCGAGCGGCGCCAAGATATAGCGCTTCTCGCCGTCCTTGTAGTGCACCAGCGCGATACGTGCCGAGCGATTCGGATCGTATTCGACGGTGGCGACTTTGGCCGGGATGCCGTCCTTACCGCGTTTGAAATCGATGATGCGGTACTGCGTGCGCGTGCCGCCGCCCTTATGACGAACGGTGATGTGCCCGTTGTTGTTGCGGCCCGAATGCTTCTTGCTGACTTCGATGAGCGAACGCTCCGGTGCCACTTTCGAAAGCTCGGAGAAATCCATCGTCGTGATGAAGCGACGGCCGGGGCTGGTTGGACGATATTTCTTTACTGGCATGTTTTATTGCTCGAAGTAGTTGACGCCGCCGAGTTCAATTTTTTGACCCGGCTTTAGGGTGACGGTCGCCTTCTTGAAGTCGCTCGCTTTACCGCTGGAGCGAACGCCTTTACGCGCCGAGCTACGGGCTTTACCACGCACGTTCACGGTATTGATCTTGAGCACGTTCACGCTGAAGATCTCTTCGATCGCATGGCGGATTTGCGTCTTGGTCGCCGCGGGATGCACGACGAAGGTGTACTGCTGGCCGAGCGCATTGGCCATGGCCTTTTCGGTGATCCGCGGTGAGATGATGACGTCGCGCGCGTCCATTACTTGGCCTCCCCGTTGGCGGCGTAGGCGGTGGTGAGCACGTCGTACGCGGCGGTCGTGAAGATGATCCGCTCGTAGCGAAGCACGTCTTTCACATCGAGCGCGCCGCTGTGCGTTACCGCGACCTTTTTGAGGTTCCCGGCTACGCGAGCGATCGCATCGCCGGCCTGCTCGTCGTATCCGACGACAACCAGCGTGCTCGGTCCGACCTTCGCTTCTTTCGTGCCCCCGAAGATCAGTTTGGCGAATTCCGCCGTCTTCGTGAGATTGAAATCGCTCGCGTCCAGCACCGTGATCGCACCGTTCTTGAAGCGATCCGAGAGCGCGGCTACAAACGCTAAACGCCGCTCTTTCTTGTTGAGATCGGAAACGTAGGAGCGCGGCTGCGGCCCGAAGACCACGCCGCCGTGACGCCACTGCGGCGAACGGTTCGAACCTTGGCGGGCGCGACCGGTGCCCTTCTGCTTCCACGGCTTGCGGCCACCACCGGCGACTTCGTCGCGCTTCTTGGTGGAGGCGGTGCCGGCGCGCGGGTTCGCGAGCTCGCGGTAGACCGCGCGGAAAATCGTGTGCGCCTTTTTGCTGTAGTCGGCTTCGAAGATCGCGGGCGTCTGCACGTCGCGAACAACTTTACCCTGTGCGTCGATAATATTCGGCATCGTTTACGCCTGCACACCCTTCTTGGTCTTCACGCTTACGCGAACGACGACCAGGGCATTCTTGGGCCCCGGAACGGGACCGCGTACGAGAAGAAGATTGCGTTCGGTATCGGCACGCACGACTTCCAGATTCTGGTGGGTCGTACGATCGACGCCGTAATGACCCGGACGACGGCTACCCTTGACGGTGCGGCCGGCGTTGGTGTCGCCGTTGGAACCCGGTTGACGATGAATCATCGAGCCGTGGCTCGCGCCGCCGCCCGAGAAATTGTGGCGCTTGATACCGCCGGCAAAGCCGTGGCCCTTCGAAATGCCGACCACGTCGACGCGGTCGCCCGGTTCGAATCCGGAGACGGTCACGGTCTGGCCGACTTCGACGCCCTCGATGTCGTCGCGGAATTCGCGTACGAAGCGGGTGGCTTCGACGCCCTGTTTCTTGAAATGTCCGGCAAGGGCACGGGTGACGCGAGCTTTTTTAACCGCACCAAAACCCAAAGCAACGGCTTCGTAGCCATGCTTCTCTTTGGTGCGACGCTCCACGACCGTGCAGGGACCGGCTTCGATCACCGTAACCGGTACATACCGGCCATCTTCGGTGAAGACGCTCGTCATCCCAACCTTGCGGCCAAGGATGTTCTTCATAATCCTCGTCCTAGTCTTTCGATGAGTTGCTAGTAAACGGGCCCAGGCGTACTGCCTATATTTTTTTACCGGCACGCGCAACGAAGCGCGGACCGGTGTGGACCACAACCTCGGCACTATACCAGGAGCCTCTAGCCCCGTCAAGTGCAGAGATCGAAGCGCGGCCTTCGCGGCGACGCCCCGGCGGCTCCGCGGCGCTCGCGGCTGCGACGATAGGCGGAGTTAGGCGAACGCGGCGTGCCCGGTGATGTGCTGCCCGAGAATCAAGGTATGGACCTCGCTGGTCCCCTCATAGGTGAGGACCGATTCCAGGTTATTCATGTGCCGGATCACCGGATACTCGAGCGTCACGCCGTTGGCGCCGAGAATCGTGCGCGCTTCGCGCGCGATCTTCAAGGCTTCGCGAACGTTGTTGAGCTTGCCGAAACTCACGTGCGCGGAGTGCAGTTGGCCGGCATCTTTCATGCGTCCCAAGTGGAGGGCTAGCAGCGTGCCCTTGTTGAGCTCGAGCAGCATATTGACGAGCTTTTGCTGCGTGAGCTGAAAGGCGCCGATCGGCTTATCGAACTGCACGCGCGTCTTCGCGTAGTCGAGCGCCGCCTCGTAGCAGGCGCGGGCGCTGCCCATGCTTCCCCAGATAATCCCGAACCGCGCCTCGTTCAAACACGCGAGGGGCCCCGCTAGGCCCTTTGCCAACGGGAGCATCGCGTCACCCGGGATGCGGCAATCTGCAAAGACCAGTTCGCTGGTGATCGACGCCCGCAGCGAGATTTTATGATGGATGTCGGAACTGGCAAAACCGGCGGTCTGTTTCGGAACGATAAAGCCGCGGATACCTTCGTCGGTATTCGCCCAGACGATGGCAAGGTCGGCGAGCGAACCATTCGTGATCCAGAGTTTGGTGCCATTGAGGATCCAATCGGAGCCATCGCGGCGCGCGAACGCGCGCATACCGGCGGGGTTGCTCCCAAAATCCGGCTCCGTTAACCCGAAACAGCCGATCGTCTCGCCGCGGGCCATCGAGGGTAGATACTGCTGCTTTTGTTCTTCGCTGCCCCAGCGATAGATCGCGTACATCGCGAGCGAGCCTTGCACGGAACAGAAGCTGCGAACGCCGGCATCACCCGCATCGAGTTCCATGCAAGCGACGCCGTAAGCGACGGCGCCGGCGCCGGGGCACCCGTAGCCTTCGAGATGCATTCCGAGCAAGCCGAGCGCGCCCAGCTCGCGGCCGAGCTCGCGCGGTAAGATGCCTTCTTCGAACCATCGAGCGACGTTGGGCAATACGCGATCGCGCACGAATTCGCGAACGGTATCGCGGATCAGGCGTTCTTCATCTGAGAGCAGCGAATCGATCCCGAGAATATCGACCGCGTCTGGCACGCGGGTCGCGGAGGCATGCGTCATCGCGATCGCTACCGCTTGAGCACGCGGGTGAGCTTGTCGAACATCGCTTCGGTCGAGCGTTCGAAATGGTCCTCAAAACGGCGCCAGAGCAACCTGCCGTCGGTGTCCGAAAGCGTCGCTTCGATCCGGTAGTCGACCGTCGTCTCCTTGCCCTCGCTGTGAAGATAGAATCCGTGCGTCCCCTCGACGCCGTCGTTCAGAATGCGCCACACGATGCGTTCTTCCGGTACGACTTCCGCGAGCACCGCATGAATGCCCAAGTGCCACTCTTCGGTGCGACCGGGCGTGAGCGGCCCCGGCGAGCGCATAAACGGTTGCGCCGCAAAAGGCCAGATTTGGTCGCCGGACGTTCCCATCTCCTCGAGAAGATGAAAGATCCGTTTCTTGGTGCCGCGGAGCGTGCGCGAGCGGATTTCGCGAAGGTCAATTGGCATAGCGAGGCTCGTTCGCGCCCGCGTTGCGTTTACACTTTCGGGCCGATGTCTCGCTCGGCGATCTTCGCGAGATTTTGAATCACGGCTACGGCGATGATCGTCACGATGATCGCGTACACGACCTCCGCAATTGCGCCGGTGCCGGGCTTGAGCCAAACCGCGATAATATCGCCGATCGCCTTGTTCCACGCGCTCGCGGCAATGAAGCCGAAAGCAACGGTAGCGAGCGATAGCATGGTCCCGAGATAGGTCGGCTTGAGTTCCATACCCCGGGATATTCTCAAGCGAAAAAGCCGGGTCCCGTGAGGAGAGTCACGAGCCCGACTTTTTCTATCCACTGCGTTTTGGAGTCACGGAGAGTTGGTGCGATCTCCGCTTGACCATAGTTTGCCATACACCAAGCATTTGCGTCAAATACAATATTTATGCTAATTCATAAGCATATGGTTAATATTTCGCTGGCTCGATTACGGGTGTTTCTGGCGGTCGCGCAAGGATCGTCGATATCGGTCGCCGCCGAGCGTTTGAGCATCTCGCAGCCGGCCGTCTCCGCCACGGTGACGGCCCTGCAGAACGAGCTTGGAGTCGCCCTCATCCGTCGCGACGGCCGCGGCATCCAGCTGACCGAAGGCGGCTTGCGCCTCGCCGGTCACGCTCGGCATCTCTTTGCGATCCTGGACGACGCTCTGGACGATCTTCGCTCGCTCGAGCGAGACGTGGAACCGCGCGCGAGGGTCGGGACGGTTGCCACCGTGGCGGAGCACGTGCTCCCCCCGATGTTGCGCGACATTCGCAAAGAGCATCCGGCCATGGAGATCGAGCTCGACGTCTCGACCCGGCAGAGCGTCTGGGAGCGGTTGGCCGCCTGGGAGGTTCACGTCGTCGTGGCTGGGCGCCCGCCGCTCGATCAGCGATTCAGATCCATCGCCACCAGGTTGAATGAAATCGTCGTGGTCGCAACGCCCGCGCAACGCATCGCGCCGACCGGCCTCGCGGCCGCGACGTGGCTCCTGCGCGAACCCGGCACCGGAACGCGCGCCCTCTCGGCGGAATTCTTTGCCGATCTCGGCATCGAGCCGCACCGCCAGCTCACGATCGGTTCGAACGGCGCGATCCGAGAGTGCGTCCGCGCGGGCTTGGGCATCTCGCTCGTTTCGCTCGACTCCGTTCGCCGCGAACTCGAAAACGGCGATCTCATCGAAGTTCCCACACCGATCACCCCGCTCCAACGCCAGTGGCACATCGTCGTCAATCAGGAACGCGCAATCCCGCCCGCGGCTCAGGCCTTTGTCGCCGCACTCTTGCCGCACTTCGGGCAAGCGGCGGAAACTCCATAAAAAAAGCCCGGAGCCGCAGCTCCGGACCATTCGTAACGCGCGTAGCGCGCAGGATTACGCTTTGAGTTCGATATCGACGCCGGCCGGCAAGTCGAGATGCATGAGCGCATCCATCGTCTTAGGCGAGGCCTGGAGGATATCGATCAGACGCTTGTGCGTGCGCATCTCGAAATGCTCGCGCGATTTCTTATCGTTATTGGTGGAACGCTGCACGCAAAACCGATTGATCTCGGTTGGGAGCGGAACGGGACCACTTACGAACGCGCCGGTACGCTTCGCCGTCTCGACGATGCGTTCGGCCGACTGATCGAGCACCTTATGATCGTACGCCTTCAAGCGAATGCGAATCTTCTGCTTAGCCATCTCTATCCTTATATTTCTCAGTTGTCAAAGAGCGCTGGGGAACCGAATCACCCTATTCTACCACCCCTCGCAAGCGCACGCGCGGTTACGAGGCGGACCGGGGAAGAATCCCCGGTCCGATTCTTTTCGAGTTAGTCGCTTACCGACGTCACGACGCCGGCGCCGACGGTGCGGCCGCCCTCGCGAATGGCGAAGCGCAAGCCCTCTTCGCAAGCGATCGGCGTGATGAGCTCGACGTCCATCGCGACGTTGTCGCCCGGCATGACCATCTCGACGCCCTCAGGCAGCCGGATGGTTCCGGTAACGTCGGTCGTGCGGAAGTAGAACTGCGGACGGTAGTTCGCAAAGAACGGCGTATGACGGCCGCCCTCTTCCTTCGAAAGGACGTAGACTTCGGCTTTGAACTTCGTGTGCGGCTTGATCGAGCCCGGCTTGGCAAGAACCTGACCGCGCTCGATGTCGTTACGCTCGATGCCGCGCAGGAGGACGCCGACGTTGTCGCCGGCGATGCCCATGTCCAGCAGTTTGCGGAACATTTCGATGCCGGTCACGACGGTTTTACGCGTCGCTTCCTGGAGGCCGATGATCTCGACTTCTTCGCCGACTTTGACTTGACCGCGCTCGACGCGACCGGTGCCGACGGTGCCGCGACCGGTGATCGTGAACACGTCTTCGATCGGCATCAAGAACGGCTTGTCGGTCTGACGAACCGGGTCCGGGATGTACTCATCGACGGTGTCCATCAGCTTGAAGATCGGCTGCGCCGCCGGATCGTCGCTCTTACCGCTCGACTGGAGCGCCTTAAGGGCCGAACCGCGGATGATCGGCGTGTTGTCGCCGTCGTATTCGTACTGCGTGAGCAGTTCGCGGATCTCCATCTCGACCAGCTCGAGCAACTCTTCGTCGTCGACCAAGTCGACTTTGTTGAGGAACACGACGATCTTCGGAACGCCGACCTGCTTCATGAGCAGAATGTGCTCGCGGGTCTGCGGCATCGGACCGTCGGTCGCAGCCACGACCAGCACGGCTCCGTCCATCTGCGCGGCGCCCGTGATCATGTTCTTGATGTAGTCGGCGTGACCGGGGCAATCGACGTGCGCGTAATGGCGCTTCACCGTCTCGTATTCCTGATGCGAGATGGCGATCGTAATGCCGCGTTCTTTTTCTTCGGGAGCGTTGTCGATTTCATCGACGTTGCGTGCCTTCGCAAGGCCCGCGGTTGCGAGACAATGCGTGATCGCCGCGGTGAGGGTCGTCTTGCCGTGATCGACGTGACCGGTGGTACCGATGTTCACGTGCGGCTTGGTGCGTTCGAATTTTGCCTTTGCCATGTTGTCCTGTTTGTTCCTCGTTTAAAGTCCCGTCGATCGCTCGACGGCGCTCGCTGTTAGTGTTGTTGGTTAAACGCCTCTAGCTTATGCCGCCGAGGTCTTCTTGCCGGCCGATTTGGCGATGATTTCCTCTTCGACCGATTTTGGAGCCTTCTCGTAGTGAGAGAACTCCATCGTGTACGTGGCGCGGCCCTGCGTCGCTGAACGCATGTCGGTAGCGTACCCGAACATTTCCGAGAGCGGTACGTTCGCAAGAATCACTTGCGCGCCGCCCGGCGCCTCTTCCGTCGCCTGGATCATACCGCGGCGCCGGTTGAGATCGCCCGTGATCGAGCCCATGTAATCTTTGGGCGTCGTCACTTCGACTTTCATGATGGGCTCGAGCAAAATCGGGCCCGCCGCGCGATTGGCTTCTTTCCAGCCCATCGATGCGGCAATCTTAAATGCCATTTCCGAAGAATCGACATCGTGGTACGAGCCTTCGAACGCGGTCGCCTTGAAATCGAGCACGGGGAAGCCGGCGAGCACGCCGTTTTGCGACGACTCCTCGATGCCTTGCTGAACCGCCTTCGCATATTCCTTAGGCACCTTACCGCCGACGATCTTCCACTCGAAGATGAAGCCGCTCCCCGGCTCGCCCGGCTCAACCCTGAGCCAAACATCGCCGTACTGGCCTTTGCCGCCGGACTGGCGCACGAACTTGCCCTGCTTTTCAACGGTCTTCGTGATCGCTTCTTTGTAGGCGACCTGCGGCTTGCCGACGTTGGCCTCGACCTTGAATTCGCGACGGAGGCGATCCAAGATAATTTCGAGATGCAACTCGCCCATGCCGGCGATGATCGTCTGCTGCGTCTCATCGTCGGTCCACATGCGGAACGTCGGGTCTTCCTGCGCTAGGCGCTGGAGGCCCTTGCCGAGCTGATCCTGGTCACCCTTGGTCTTCGGCTCGATCGCCTGCGAGATCACGGGCTCGGGGAAGATGATGTTCTCGAGCATGATCGGCGTCTTTTCGTCGCAGAGCGTGTCGCCCGTGCGCGTATCCGAGAGGCCGACGGCCGCTGCGATATCGCCCGCGCCGATCGCGTCGATGTCTTCGCGATGGTTCGCGTGCATGCGCAAGATGCGTCCGATGCGCTCTTTCTTACCCGTACGCGCGTTGTAAACGTACGAGCCCTTATCGAGCGTGCCCGAGTAGACGCGGAAGTACGTCAAGTTGCCGTACGGATCGGTCGCAATCTTGAATGCGAGCGCGGCGAACGGCTGATTGTCGTCGGCTTCACGCGTGATCGCTTCGCCGGTGCGCGGCTCGACGCCCGTGATGGTCTTGGCTTCGAGCGGCGAGGGCAGATAGTCGACGATTGCGTCGAGCAGCGGCTGTACGCCCTTGTTCTTGAACGCCGAGCCGCAGAGCATCGGCAGCACCGTGCCCGCGATCGTCGCTTTACGCAGCGCGGTTTTCATGCGGTCGACCGGGAGCTCTTTGCCGTCGAAGAACATCTCGAGCAGTTCATCGTCTTGCTCGGCGATCGCTTCGACCAATTTTTGGCGCCACTTCAATGCGGTCTGGCGCAGTTCGCCCTCTTCGACTTCGGTCTCGTCCATCGTCGAGCCGGCATCGTCCGTGTAGACGATCTTGTGCAACGTGAAGAGATCGACGACGCCCTTGAAGTTATCCTCGGCGCCGATCGGCACTTGGACCGGCACCGCGTGGGCGCCCAGGCGTTCGCGAATCTTATCGACGACGTTGAAGAAATCCGCACCCATGCGGTCCATCTTATTGACGAACACGATGCGCGGGACTTTGTACTTATTGGCCTGACGCCACACGGTTTCGGACTGCGGCTGCACGGCGGCTACCGAATCGAAAAGCGCGACCAAGCCATCGAGCACGCGGAGCGAGCGCTCGACTTCAACCGTGAAGTCCACGTGCCCAGGCGTATCGATAATATTGATCCGGTTGTCGCGCCAGGTACACGCGGTCGCGGCCGACGTGATCGTGATGCCGCGCTCCTGCTCCTGAACCATCCAGTCCATCGTCGCGGCGCCGTCGTGCACTTCACCGATTTTATGCACGCGGCCGGTGTAGAACAGGATGCGCTCTGTACAGGTGGTCTTACCGGCATCGATGTGTGCGGCGATGCCGATGTTACGGGTATGGTCGAGGGGAAATTCTCTAGCAGCCATGTTGATTCTTGGTGAGCCTTACCAGCGGTAGTGAGCGAACGCTTTGTTCGCTTCAGCCATCTTGTGCGTATCTTCGCGCTTCTTGATCGTCGGGCCGATGTTGTTGGCTGCATCGAGCAATTCGCCCGCGAGCTTCTCTTCCATCGAACGTCCGCCGCGTGCGCGAGCGTAGTTGATCAGCCAACGCATACCCATGGCCTGACGGCGATCCGGACGGACCTCCATCGGGACCTGATAGGTGGCACCGCCGACGCGGCGCGGCCGGACTTCGACCAGCGGCATCGCGTTCGAAAGCGCCTGCGAGAACACGTCCATGGGATCGCGCCCCGACTTCTCCGCAACGATCTCGAGCGCACCGTAGGTGAGCATCTCCGCCGTCGACTTCTTGCCCTTGATCATCAATTTATTGATGAAGCGCGCAAGCACTTTCGAGTTGAACTTCGGGTCGGGCAGAATCTGCCGTTTCGGAGCCGGGCCTTTACGTGGCATCTACTTCAATATTCCTTACTGGTGTCGCTTACTTTTTGGTTGAGCGCTTGGCGCCGTATTTCGAGCGGCCTTGCTTGCGATTCGCCGTGCCGGCGGTATCGAGCGTCCCTCGGATGATGTGGTAACGCACGCCCGGAAGATCCTTGACGCGGCCGCCGCGCACGAGCACCACGGAGTGCTCCTGCAAATTATGGCCGATGCCGGGGATGTACGCCGTGACTTCTTCACCATTGGTCAAGCGTACGCGCGCAACTTTACGCAGGGCCGAGTTCGGCTTCTTCGGCGTCACGGTTTTCACTTGCGTGCAGACGCCGCGACGCTGCGGGTTTCCGGCGACCTCGAACGTGCGGGTCGGAAGATCGGGATGACCCGGCTTCGGCCCGGTGAGGATCACGCGGAAAGCACGCGTTTTCACCTTTTTATCGGTCTTGACGCGGCCCCTACGAACCAGTTGATTGATGGTCGGCACTCAAACTCCCCAACGTTGCAGGCGACGCTGCAAATTAGCAACACACACAAATTCGGCCACACCTGCGGGTGGGCCTGAACTAGGGCAGTATATCAGGGTGGGTCGCGGCCGTCAACGTCGTTTGACGAGGGTTATGCCCGTCCAAACCGTCCAAATCCCATAAGCCAGGAGGGCCACCAAAACCATCTCGTCATTGGGGCGCAGCGGTCCATCTTTAAAGAAGATCGAGAGCGTGCAGAGGCCGAGCAGGATGGCGGTGACGTAGCCGAAGCCTCCGAATGCCCCGGAGAAGCTTCCGTGGCGCCGGGCGCTGTGGCTGGCGGCAAACGTGAAGATGGCCAGCGGCGCAAAGAGCAGCGTCCCCGAGAGGCCAAAGCCGTCGTAGAGCACGCGGACCTCGTTTGGGCCCAACTCGGCCGCTCGATATCCGAGGACGGCTTGAAAGAACGCGTTGAGCAGGGCGAAGGCTCCGGCCAGCACGCCCGCCACGAGCATGTAGGTGCCCAGCCCCTCGTCTTGCCCGGGCGCGTCGTGCAAGTACGCGCGGAGGCCGACCACATACCAAAGGAAGAACGCGAGCCCGGGGAACGAGAGCCACGCGGCCAGCAAGAGCTCGTTCTCGTGTTGGGCTACCCAGGCCGCGATCGTCGCCGGAGCCGCGTTCACGGCCGGGGGACTACCGGGGAGCAGGCCCGCGACCAGGACGACCACCACGTAGGCGAACGCGGCGTAGCCACTCGACCGCTCGGCACCCTTGGTTTCCATGCTTGCCACCTCTCGCTCGCGGGAACGGTTGCTTATCCCAGCTTATACGACCAGGTCATTAATACCAACCCAAAATCTGCGATTTCGGGGCTAGCCGCGCGGCGAGTTCGCGAGCCTCCTCGTAGGACGGGCAATCGAATTCCAGGTAAAACACGTATTCGAACGGGTTACCGCGCCGCGGGCGCGTGATGAGCGAACGAAGGTTGAAGCCCCGGCTCTCGATCTCTCCTAACGCCCGGTGCAGGCTGCCCGGCCGGTGTACGAGCACGGTTGCGACGCAGGTCCGTCCCAGGCTGCGCCGCGCCGGCCCGTCTCGCTGGATAACGAAGAATCGCGTGTAATTTTCAGCTTCGTCCGCAACCGAATCCACGAGAATCCGCCCTCCGTACCGCGCGGCGCTTGCCGCCGGGCCGATCGCCGCCTGCGTCGGGTCGCCCAACCTCGCGATTTCCCTCACGGAACCGGCCGTATCGGTGGCCGCTCGAATTTCCACGTGCGGATGCTTTGCAAGAAATCCCCGGCACTGTTCGATCGCCACGGGATGGGAGCGAATCGATGTGATTCCCTCGAGCGTCGCATCGTGCGTTCCAATCAGCGACTGCACGATTTGGTGCGTCGTCTCATCCACGATGCGCACGCGCGGATAGGCCAGCAAGAGATCGTACGAGCGAGCGATCGCGCCGTGAATGCTGTTCTCGCAAGGCAAGAGACCCAGCTCGACCTCCTTGCGATCGACCGCCGCGAGCAACTCGTCGAAACTCTCGTAACCGCGCGTCTCGACATCCCCAAGCAGCTGCCGCGCCGCCTCCTCGCTAAACGCCCCGGCTTCGCCTTGAAATCCGGCCGTGAGTTTCATCGCCTGGGATTACCGCGCGAAAAGACGCGTTCGATCGCGCCGTCATCGCCGTCTTCAAGCGCGCGAACGATCGCGAGCAGTTCCTCGGCGATGGCTCGCAGCTGTGGCGCGACCTCTGCGGCGTTGGCATGTAGAATATCGCGCCACATGTCCGCGCCGGAGCGGCTTAGCCGCAGCAATTCGCGTGCCGCTGGGCCGCAGAGCGCGTCGACGACTCCCTCGCCCGCGCTCTGCGCAAGTTCGCGTACGTGCGCGGCAACCGCGCTCGCCACCACTTGCGGCACGTGCGAGGTGAGGGCGACCACTCGGTCGTGCACGTACGGATCGACGGCAAACGGGCGCGCGCCCAACTGCTCGATAAAGGTGCGAGCGCGTTCGTTCAACGCACCGTCGCGGCCCGGGACGTATGCCCACATGCGTCCGTCGAAGAGCTCGGCGCTCGCGGCGGCACGTCCGCTACGCTCCGTTCCGGCCATCGGATGGGAGGCGACAAAATGCGACAGCCCCGCTGCCGCATCGAGGATGGGGACTTTTACCGAGGCAACGTCGAGGATCAAGCGGGCGCGCGCGGGTGGCGTTACGGCGAGTTCCCGCAACAACTGCAGGCTGGATTCGAGGTGAGTAGCGATCACCAGAACATCCGCTCGGTCGTACACGTCTTGGGGCCCGGCGCAATCGCTCGCGAGCGGGTCGCGATCGTACCCGATCGTCGACCAGCCGCGCCGTTGCGCGGCTAATGCAATCGAACCGCCGATCGACCCGACGCCGATGATGCCGAGCGTCCCCGGCTCGATCATCGCGCGTCTTTCGCTAAATCCGGACGGAGCGCGACGGCGCCGTCGAGATAGACGTGGTCCAAGGCTTCTTGCCCGATCGCCGTGTTCACGTGCATGAGCACGCGCACGCATTGCCCGAGCGAACCCGGCACGTCGATCTCCGTAAAGTGCAGCATCGGCACGTGCACCCACCCCATTTCGCGCGCCCCGAGCGCCGGAAAGGCCGCATGCAGATCGGGCGTGAGGCTGAACAGCACCGATGCGATGTCGTCGATCCCCACGCGATTGCGCTCCACCATCGCGCACAACAGCCGTTTGGTCGCGGCGACGATCGCCTGCGCGTCGTCGCACTCGACCGTAATCGCACCGCGAATGCCGCGCATCTTCATCGCGGCGTTACCGCCAACGCCGGGTGTTCGAGCGGTATGCGTTCGAGATCGTGCACGATCTGCGCGAAGTCATCGAACGTCAAGGCTTGCTCTTTATCGCTCTTGGCTTCGGGCGGATTGGAGTGCACTTCGATCAGCAATCCGTCGGCTCCGACGGCCTTCGCGGCGCGCGAGAGCGGGCGAACCCAGCGCCGCACGCCCACGCCGTGGCTGGGATCGACGAAGATCGGCAAGTGCGTCCGTTCGCGCAGGACGGGCACCGCCGAGAGATCGAGCGTATTGCGGGTCGACGGTTCGAACGTGCGAATGCCGCGTTCGCAAAGCACGACGTTCGGATTTCCTTCGGAGAGAATGTATTCGGCCGCGGCCAGCAGTTCGTCGATCGTTGCGGAGAGGCCGCGTTTGAGTAACACGGGCCGGCCCGCGCGGCCAACCGCTTTGAGCAGATCGAAGTTTTGCATGTTGCGGGCGCCGATTTGCAGCATGTCGATGCGTTGGGCCATGCGCTCGACCTGGTCGATCGTCATCACTTCACTAACCGTCGGCATTCCGGTCGCGCGCCCGGCTTCGGCCAGCAGATCGACGCCGTCCCAGCCCAGGCCTTGGAACGCGTACGGGCTCGTACGGGGTTTGAACGCGCCGCCGCGCAGCATCACGGCGCCGCGCTCCACGACGCCGCGCGCGGTAAGGAGAATCTGCTCGCGCGATTCCACTGAACACGGCCCACCGACGATGGTGAAACTCCCATCCCCGATCGACACCGCGCCTACGCGCACGATCGAGCCGCCGGGCCGCGATGCCCGTGCCACCAGCGGGAACGCGGAATTCGCAGCGCTCGGCGGCTGCGGTTGCGGTTCCAATCGCGGCTGAGTTTCGACGCGAGGCGACGATATCGGTGCCGGCGCCGCATTCGCTCCAGCCGGCGCGCCCACGTGCGCGTCGTAACTCCCCAGGGCCACGAGCGTCTTCGCCTCGCGTTGCATGCGCGCTACGGCTTCTCGTAGCACCTCGTCGTGGAGATCGCCTTCGACGTCGATGTAGAACGTGTGCTCGTCGCTGTGACCCAGGCGTGGCTTCGATTCGAGCTTACTCACGTTGACGCCGCGCTGCGCGAGCTGCGTCAACGTGTTTGCCAGCGTTCCGGCGCGATTCGCGACCGAGAGAATCAGCGACGTCTTCCGTGGCCGCGCGAGGCCATCATTCCACGCACCCGCCGCATCGGTGCCGAAGACGACAAATCGCGAGTACGTTCCGGGGTCGTCGGCGCAGTGTTCGGCCAACTCATCGAGATGATAGAACGCCGCCGCCGCTGACGGGCCGAGCGAGGTGATGGCCGGATTGCCGCCCCGCGCAACCTCTCGAGCCGCGACGCCCGTATCTTCGCACGGAATAGCACGCGCGTGCGGCAACGTCGCGAGAAACGTCCCGCATTCCGCGATAACCAACGGGTGCGCCAGCACTTCGCGCACGTCTCTTAGGGTCGCGCCCGGCACGCCGAGCAGACGGTGGTCCGTGCGCCACAGGACTTCGGCCAACGGCGCAAGCGCGTACTCCGCGAGTAAATCGTAGCCCTCGCGCACCGTACCGACGATCGCATTTTCCAGCGGCAAGATGCCGGCGTCTGCACGCCCGCTTGCAACGGCGGTCGCTAGATGGCGATAGCTGGCCACGCCTTCGATCTGCGCCTCGATACCTCGTTCGCGCAGCGCGTGCGCCAGCGCCAGTTGCGAGTATGCCCCATCGACCCCTTGAAATACCGCTTTGATCACTCGTGTTCTCCTCGCCGTTGCCCCGGAAATGCAACGAGCCCCCGCCGGTCGGCAGGGGCTCGCATCGCTATCTGACTCACTCGCTACTCGCTATGCAAACGCCAATCCAACCGGCCCGACGGGACGGCTAAAATAATATGCGTAGGCGTAAACGGGTGCGTGCTGCATGTTTCGGCTATGCAACCACAGGAGGGCCAGCGTTGTCAAGGGCGATCGGCGATCCGCGCGGGGCTGCCGGCCCGACCGTCGGCCAAGTGGGACGACGTGCTTGCTATAGCCGTTCACTCGCGGATATCTCCGACGGCTGCGGCGATCTCCGGCAGCGTATAGCCGCGGCGGCGCATTCCATCGACAAAACGACTGACGGCTTCGCCCAACGCATGCGCGCGCGAACGCCGGGCCTGTAGGGGAACGCGCGATGCTACGCGCGTTCCCCGTCGCCCGTCGCCGACGAGCCAGCCGGCGTCCTGCAGTTCCAAATACGCTCGCGCAACCGTGTTCGGGGCGATCCCCAGATCGCGCGCCAATTGGCGTACCGTCGGTAACGGCGCATTCGGCGCCAACGCTCCACCCTCAATGTACGATTGGATTTGCTCGACGATCTGCGCGAACGGGGGCGTATCACGTTGGAGGTCGAGCGCGATCGCTAACTGCATCCCCGTCTATGCTCGCAACTTCATTGGCCGCCGCATCGTTCTAAACAGCCAGACGGAAGAACCGGCCCAGGCAATCAATTCGATCGCAAAGATGCTCAGATGAAGCGGCTCGGCACCAATCCCCGTAAAGCTTGCAAATACGTAGAGGGTGGCTCCGGCAAGCAAGATCAACCCCGCCGCGCGTGCGGTGCGAATATGCTCGTCCAGCGCCTCCTCGACTGCGACATCGTCGCCGATCAAAAGCGGAGGCAGAGATGCAACGCGGGATGCAAGCGCGAGCATGACCGCGGCACTAGCCGAAACCAGCACGGCGGCGAGCGCATCCTGCGCTCGAATGACATATGCCAGGGGGGAGGCAGCCGCCACATACATGGCTGCCATCAACAATGGAGGAAGTGACCACGGCGAACGGACGCGCAGACTTGCGACGCGCTTTCGATAGGCACGGCGCAAACCTACGAATTCGATAGCCATGCTCGTTGCTAAACCAAGTACCGCGAGCGCATACGCAACGGCCGGGGGAAGCGCCGTGAAATACGTTGCCGGAGCGAGAAGCAGAAACCAGATTCCCGCGTATCTCCCGTTCGGAACGCCCGGCCCTTCAGCAATCTTACGCGCGTCTATCGCACGCCGAAGCCGATCGGCATCGATCGCCGCAACCCTGATCCCCATCCAGCTGGCGCGCGAGCCCAAGACGGGCTTCAGGAATAGCAATCCCGCACCGAAGATCAACAGAAATACGGACATAAAATCCCGCTCAAATGCCGTCACGATCCTATCCTTTCAGTCGCCCCTCTTTTGTACCGATAGGCTAATACAAACGTGCGGTTTGTGTCAAGCACGTAATACAATCTCGGCAGGGTATCGGGCCGGGGGCTGCGCATGAAGCGGCGGTGACCGGGCAAGCGGAGCGGCGTCTCGATGTGCTGGATGGGCTGCGCGGGATCGCGGTTCTGCTGGTGCTGTGGTACCACGTTTGGGAGATATCGTGGCTGCCCGCGCCCTTTCCGTGGCTCGAGTTCGTTCCCGAAACGGGCTTTATCGGCGTTCATCTCTTCTTTTTTTTGAGCGGCTTCGTGATCGCATATCCGTTCGTGCGGTCGCGCTTGCTCGGTACGCCGCGCCCAACTTGGGGACATTTTGCATATCGGCGATTCGCGAAAATCGTTCCGTCGTATGCTCTGTCGATCGCCATAGCCTACGCCATCGGCTACGCGCAGACCCAAGGGGACGGACACGTCTGGCGCGACGTGATCGCGCATCTGCTGTTCGTCCATACCTGGTGGCAGCAGACGTACGGGTCGATCAACGGCGTGTTGTGGACGCTTGCGGTCGAAGTCGAGTTTTACTGCATTTTCCCAATCGTGTGGTGGTGCTTCTCTCGACGACCCTTTCTGACGGCCGGCGCGATGATCGCGCTCTCGCTTGCGTGGCGCACGCTGGCGGCACGCTGCTGCTTGCACACGTCCTTCGAGTTGCTTGAAGAAAATCTCCCCGGTTATCTCGATATCTTTGCCTGCGGGATGCTCGGGGCGTGGGCCTTCGTGCGCTATCCGAAAGCGCAGCGGAGCGGCCGGCGTTCGGCGCTTTGGCCCGTCGTATCGTTGGCCGGCTTCGCGCTTCTGGCGGCGCTGCTCGCGAACCTCTACGGCAATCGTGCGGCCGACCAGTGGCCGTTCGTGTGGCAGATCGATTGGCGGCCGCTCTTCGGGATCGTCTTCGGCATGATCGCGTTAGGATTGCTCTGGAGTCCGCCGGCGTTTGCACGCATCTTCGCAAACGCGCCCCTGCGCTTTCTGGCATTCGTCTCGTACAATCTCTATCTCTATCACCAGATCGTCGCACGCGAGCTGCTGCGCCTTCACGTGCCGCCATACATCGGCGACCCGCGCGGAAACATCGGCTGGGGTTGGCAGTACACGCTCGTAGCGTTCGCGGTCAGCATCGCGCTCGCCGCACTCATCACCTATCTCTTCGAGCGGCCGTTGATGCGATGGGCGAGTCGCCGCGTCCCCTAGCCGATGCATTCGGGCACACTCGGATAGTGTGAGATCGGGCGAATCGGGAGCATCGCTCCTTGAAGCGGTGATTGCCATGGGCATCCTGGCATGCGTCCTCGGCGTCCTGCTGAACCTCGCGATGATCGCGATACGGCATTTCGGCCCGGATCCATATCAGGAAGCGATCGATCGCGCTGCGGCCCGGGAGGCTCGCGTCGCCGCGGATCTCCTAAAATACAGCGACACGACCCTCGCACCGGCATCGCTGGCGACCACCGTTCCCCTCCCGTCGGCCTCGCCCTTCCCGATACAGATGGTGCTTGACGTGCGCTCGCAATCCGATGGAAGCACCGCCATTACGGTGCGCGCGACGAGCAGCGTTCCGGTTCGTTCGGCAAGCGCGAACCTGCTGCTCGCGCATCGCGCACCTCCGCCGGGAGCGAACGTTTTCGCGCCGGCGACGGTTGCCGCACCGACCGGGGCGCCATAGCCCATGCTGCTCCGCGTCCTGCTGCTGCTCGCGTTCGTCACCGCGCTCGTGCAAGCCATCATGCTCGCAACCGCATCGCTCGCGCACGCCACGATCGCCCACCGCGCCGCCGATCTCGCGAACGGCGAGACGCTTGCGGCAACCACGCGCGCGCAGACGGCACTCGCCGCGGCGGTGGCGGCGAATCCGGGCGCGTCCACCTTTCCCAGCCTTTCGCCGATACCGATCGCGACGTGCGCACCTTTAGGCACGAGCGTTTGCGCGTTTCGCGCGATCGGCGTCGTGACGTTCGTAACCCCGGGCGCGGCACCAAGCCCCGCCGGATCGGCGTGCCCGAACCAGGGATGCGCGTCGTATTGGCAAGAGAACGATCGCGTAGCGGAGGGACGCGGCGACGCGACGATCTCAACGATCGTCACCGGTCCCACCGGGGCGATACTGGCCCGTCGTAACGCTGAAGTCCGCTTTCGCACGATCGCGGTGCCGCCATACGCGGTCCTCGCCGGTTCGCTCGATCTGCGCAGCGACGGGCTCGCGGCCAACGGCGCCGGCGACGATGCGGGAAGCATCGGCACCGCAAACGGCGGTACGCTCATCGATGTCGTCTATCAGAATGCACGAACCAACGCGCGCATACCGGCGAACGTTTGGCGCGCGCAATCGTACGACGTCGCGCCGGCCGCCCTCCCGTGGGATCCATAGCGCGCGTTATGCGGTGAAGCGTTCGATCGCTGCCGCAATTTCGGCCGGCGTCTCAACCGGCAGGTTGTGCCCCGCGCCGCGCAACGTCACCAGCAGCGCGCCCTCGATCTTGTTGGTAAGATCGCGCTTCACGCGGGCGGCGCTCACCAGCGGGTCTTTCTCGCCGGCGATTGCGAGCGTGGGGACGCGGATCTCGTCCAATCGATCGGCAAAGTCGGCAGCTCGACCGCGGTCGTACCAGCCGATCCAGTGTTCGTATTGCGCGAGCAGCGCGTCGTCGACGATCCGCTCGAAACTCCGCTCCGAAGGCGCGCGAAACATCGCAGCGCGCGTGAATCGTTCGATCGCTCGCCGCGATCCAAAGGCTTCGAGCGCCTGGGCGCGATGCCGCGGCGACGGTCGTACGGCGGCGGCCACCCCGGGGGCGACGAGGATGAGCCGTTCGATCGCATTCGATGCATCGCAGGCCAGAAACTGGACGATCTTTGCACCCATCGAGTGCGCGACGACCGTTACCGGGCCGCCGATCTCGGCGAGAACGCTGCGCACGTCTGAGGCATAGCCCTCCAAATCGTGCCCGCGCGAAGGCCGGTCCGAGCGTCCGCAACCGCGCACGTCCATCAGGTCCATCGTAAACCGATCCGGCGCCAAACGATCGGCGACGTCGTACCACATGCGACGCGAACTGATCCAGCCATGAACGAACAGCAATCGGCGCTCGCCGCTTCCACGGCGCTCGCAGCAGAGCTGCACGCCGTCATTATCGATGAATCTACACGCGGATTCCGCCATATCGTGTCGAAACTGCGGCGAATCGTGCGCTCGCGCCTCCTTATCTATCTCGCCCTACTCTACGTCGTCTTCTGTTGGGCCCTCAATACCGTGCTCGTCAAGCAGGTCGTCGAGCTGATCGATCCGCTCGCCTTCACGTTCATGCGCTTCCTCATTATGACGCCGCTAGCTTTCGGGCTCGTCTATGCCAGCGGCGAGCGTCTGCACGTCGAGCGTCGTGATTGGCCGATGCTGCTCCTGTGCGGCGCGTGCGGCTACGGTGCTTATCAGTATTTTTGGATCATCGGGCTCGCGCATACGACGGCGTTTGCCTCGGCATTGCTCGGCGCGTTTGCTCCGGTTTTCACGCTCTCCATCGTGGCATTGGCCGGGCTCGAGCGCGTCCGCAGCGGACGTTGGCTCGGGACGGTCATCGCCCTGGCCGGGATTGCGATCTACGAAGGCGTCTTTGCGGGCGCGGCGCGCTTTCAGCTCGGCGACACGCTCACGCTGATGGGAGCATTGGTCTTTGCCGGCTATAACGTCGTGAGCGCTCGGCTTCTCAAACGGTATTCGCCGTTGACTCTACTCGCAATCACGATGGCCATCGGCGCGGTCATGATCGCACCCGGCGGCATCGTCGCACTCTCCCATACCCACGTCGATCGGCTCGGATGGTACGTGTGGAGTCGCTTCATCTTCGCAACGCTCTTTCCCATCCTCCTCACGTATCCGGTCTGGAGTTGGGGGATCGCGCGGATTGGAGCGGGCCGCGTCTCGCTCTTCAGCTTTCTCACGCCCGTCCTTGCGGGAGCGCTGAGCATTCCTATCCTCCACACGAAGTTTACGCCGTATCAAGTGCTCGGGGCGATCGTCTGTTTGGGCGGAATGGCGCTCGCAAATATCCTCGGCCGAGTCTCCTTTACGGATTGGTGGGCGCAGCGGACCCTTCCGTTCGAACGTTGAAATCGCGGCCAGGATGAGGAGACGCTGGTGGTACGCGCTGTTGCTCTTGCCGTTCGCCGGAACGCTGGTCCCCGCGCTGTACGATCGCCCCGATCCGTCACTCGGCGGAATTCCGTTTTTTTATTGGTACCAACTGCTATGGATCGTCATCACGACGCTGCTGCTCGGCATCGTCGTGGTGATGACGCGGGAGCGTCGTGATCTCTAGCGGCACGCTCGTTCTCGCCCTCTTGGTGCTGGGCGTGACCGCGATGGGATTTCTCGCGTCGCGCTGGCGGCGAGCCGATTTGAACTCGCTCGAAGAGTGGGCGCTCGGCGGCCGGCGGTTCGGCACCGTGGTTTCGTGGTTTCTGCTGGGCGGCGACCTCTACACGGCGTATACGTTCATCGCCGTGCCCGCGCTGGTCTACGGCGTCGGCGCGCTCGGCTTTTTCGCGGTGCCGTATGCAACCATCGCATACCCGATCGCCCTGGTGGTGCTGTCGCGCTTTTGGAGTGTCGCGCGCGCTCGCGGATACGTCACGTCGGCCGATTTCGTTCGCGATCGCTTCGCCGACCGTTCGCTGGAGGTAGCGGTCGCGCTCACCGGAGTGCTGGCCGCTATGCCCTACATCGCCCTACAGCTCGACGGCATGCAGGCCGTCTTCGTGCAAGTCGGCGGCGCATCGAACGGCGGCGGAAGCTTCGTCGCGCTGGCGGTCGCGTTCGTGCTCCTCGCGGCTTACACGTATACGAGCGGCTTGCGCGCGCCCGCTATGATCGCTTTCGTAAAAGATACGCTCATCTACGTGACCGTCATCGCAGCGATCGTCGTGATCCCCGCGCGGCTCGGCGGTTGGGCCCGCATCTTCGCGCTCGCGCAAGCGCACTTTGCGGCGCATCCCGGTTCCGGTGGCCTTTATCTCGCGCCCTCGCAGTATTTCGCTTACGCATCGATGGCGCTGGGGTCTTCGCTCTCGCTCTTCTTCTATCCGCACGCGATCACCAGCGTATTGGCGGCGAAGAGCCGCGACGTGATTCGCCGGAACGCCGCGCTGCTCCCGATCTACTCGATCTTGCTAGGGTTTCTCGCGCTGCTCGGTTTTTGCGGTATTGCGGCCGGCATCGTCACCAGCAACTCCAGCTCGGTCGTGCCGTTACTGATCGCTCGTTACTTTCCGAGCTGGTTCGTCGGCGTCGCTCAAGCCGCGATCGTGATCGGAGCGCTCGTCCCGGCAGCGATCATGGCCATCGGAGCCGCCAACCTCTTTGCGAACAACGTGCTCGCGCACTTTCACGCGGATCGCGCGCACCGCGATGCAACCGTTGCAAAGCGGCTCACGGTAGCGATCTGCGCGCTCGCCCTAGGCCTCGTCTTTGCCGTGCCGGTGCAGTATGCCATCTACTTTCAACTACTGGGCGGCGCGTGGATGCTCCAAATTTTTCCGGCGTTCGTGCTGGGATTGTACACGCGCTGGTTCCATCCCAAAGCGCTGCTGCTGGGGTGGTGTTGCGGTATGGCGGCCGCCGGCGCCATGGCGTACGCGACCGGGTTCAAACCCAATTATACGCTTCACATCCTCGGGCAAAGCCTCACCGGCTTTCTGGCCCTCTACGCCCTAGCCATCAACCTCGCCGTCACCGTCGTGGTGACGCTGCTGCTGCGCGCGGTGGGAAGCATGAGCCGCGGCACGTCGATCGGAGAACTCGCATGACCGAATCCATTCAGCCGGCAGGCTGGCCGCAGCCGCGCGGATACAGCAACGGCACGATCGCGCAGGGACGCTTCCTGGCCGTTGCGGGGCAGGTCGGCTGGAACGAGCGTGGCGAGCTCGTTTCGGACGATTTTGTGGAGCAGGCGGAGCGGGCACTCCGCAACGTCGTCGCGGTGGTTGCCGCCGCCGGCGGTACTCCGCAGCACGTCGTACGGCTGACCTGGTACGTTACCGACAAGGAGCGTTATCGCGCGAGCGAGCGCGCGCTCGGCAAGGCATATCGAGCGGTTTTCGGCGTCCACTTTCCGGCGATGACGCTGGTGGAAGTGCGCGGCCTTCTCGAAGACCGCGCGCTCGTAGAGATCGAGGCTACCGCCGTTCTACCTTAGCGGCTCCGCGTCGCCCTCGCCCGAGGCACGATCGCGCAGCTTGAAACGCTGGACCTTCCCGGTTTGCGTACGCGGTAACTCGGTGACGAATTCGATCTCTCGAGGAGCCTTGAACGCCGCGATCTGCGTTTTGCAGAACGCGATGAGTTCGGCCGACGTGCGCTGCGGATCTTCGGAGGGCGTACGCAGCACGACGAACGCTTTCACGATGTGCGTGTCGTGCGCGGGGTCCGGTTTCGCAACCACGGCGCACTCGTGAATTTCGGGATGCTCCAGCAGTGCCTGTTCGACCTCGGGCCCCGAGACGTTGAAACCGGCCGAGACGATCATGTC
This sequence comes from Candidatus Dormiibacterota bacterium, assembly GCA_035532835.1. NCBI lineage: Bacteria > Bacillati > Candidatus Dormiibacterota > Candidatus Dormiibacterota bacterium. Next base: position 52,283 of record DATKQG010000053.1, on the reverse strand, counting down.
GTCGGTTCTCGCGACGTACCAGCAGTACCCATCCTCATCCATGCGGTACGCATCGCCGGGATAGTTCCAGCCGTTCTGCACGTAACTCGCCTGGCGCGGATCGTCCAGATATTTGCAGCCGGTCGGGCCCCGCACCGCAAGCCGCCCGACGGCACCTGCCGGAAGCCGCGCCCCTTCCTCATCGTGAATCTCAGCCACGTATCCGGGAACGACGCGTCCCGTCGACCCCGAGCGCACCTCGTCAACGGGGCTGCCGATGAAGATGTGCAGCATCTCCGTGCTGCCGATGCCGTCGAGAATGGCGATTCCGGTCTTGGCGTACCATGCGTCCCAGACCGGCTTCGGCAAGGTCTCGCCCGCGGAAACGCACGTGCGCAGCGTGCTTATGTCGTAACCCTCCAGCATCGTCGTCATCGTGCGATAAGCGATCGGCGCGGTGAAGAGCGTCGTAACACCGAAGCTCTCGATCGCCTGCAGCAACTCCGCCGGCCCCGCCTTCTCAAGCAAGAGCGTTGCCGCCCCGGCATACAAGGGAAACAGCAGCAACCCGCCCAGCCCGAAGGTAAACGCGAGCGGAGGGCTTCCCGCAAAAAGGTCGTCGCGCCGCGGCTGTAAGACGTAGCGTGCGTAGGTATCGCAACTCGCGAGCAGATCGCGATGGAAGTGCATCGCGGCTTTCGGCGCGCCGGTCGTACCGGAGGTAAAGGCGATCATCGCGACGTCCGCGGCGCTCGTCTCGACGTTCCGAAAACGATCCGATTGCGCGTCCATCCGCGCCTCCAACCCGCCCGGCTCGTCGCCTCCAAAGTAGATCGTCGGAATCGGCGAGGCTTCGGTGGCCGCTTGCAACTCGGGCGCCAGCCTGCTATCGCAGAGGGCCACGTTCACGCGCGCCTTTTCGACGATGTTCCGTAACTCCGTGGCGCGATAGAGCGGCATCGTGCTCACGGCGATCGCTCCGGCTTTCAACACGGCAAGCCAACACGCCGCGAACATCGGCGAGTTGTAGGCACGCAACAAAACACGGTTGCCCGGCACCACCCCGAGATCGCGGACCAAGACGTTTGCAATGCGATTCGCCGCGTTCTGCAGGTCTCGATAGGTGAGATCGATCGCTCCCGGCGCCACGATGCAGCGCCGCTCCCCGTCGCCGCGCTCGACGTGCGCATCGAGCAACACCGAAACGGCGTTGACGTGGGCGGGATAACGCAGCTCTTCGCGCTCCAACAGCAGGTCGGGCATTCGGTCGGGGTGCGGGAGCCGGTCGTTCGCAAACGTATCGGTATGAGGGCTCTGCGACACCTAGCGTCCCTCCATCGTGGCGCGAGCGATAACGATACGCTGAACTTCGCTGGCCCCTTCGTAGATGCGCAGAGCCCGCACGTCGCGGTAGAGCCGTTCGACGATCTCCCCGCGCTTCACGCCGCGGCCGCCGAACATTTGGACCGCACGGTCGCACACGCGTCCCGCCGCCTCGGTCGCAAACCACTTCGCCATTGCCGCTTCCCGCGTTACGCGGGCGGCGCCCTGGTCCTTCGTCCAGGCGGCGCGATAGACCAGCAGCGCGCTTGCGTCAACGTCGGTAGCCATCTCGGCGATCGCGGACTGCGTCAACTGTAACGCTCCGAGCGGAGCGCCAAAGAGTTCGCGCGTTGCGGCACGATCGATACATGCAGCCAATGCCCGGCGCGCAAAGCCGACGGCGGCCGCGCCGACGGTGCTGCGAAACACGTCCAGCGTAGCCATCGCGATCGCGAAGCCCTTGCCTTCTTCGCCGATGCGCTGCGATGCGGGAATGCGAACGCGCTCGAAGCGCAACGTCCCTAAGGGATGGGGCGAGATCGTTTCGATGCGTTCCACCACCTGCAAGCCCGGTGCGTTCGCGTCGACGATAAACGCACTCAGACCCTTTGCACCGGCCGCACCCGTCCTCGCAAACATCGTATAGACGTCGGCGATGCCCGCATTGGAGATCCAGGTCTTCTCACCGTCGATCACATAGTCGTCGCCTTCGCGGCGAGCCGTCGTTGCGAGAGCGGCGACGTCGGACCCGGCGGTATCTTCAGAGAGCGCGAAGCCCGCGATGCACTCGCCGCGCGCGACCGCGGGGAGATAGGCGTCGCGCTGATCCCGCGTGCCGAACAGCGAGATCGCGCCGCTTCCCAGCCCCTGCATCGCAAATGCGAAATCGGCCAACGCCCCGTATTCCGCGAGCACGTCGCGAGAGAGACATAACGTCAGAACGTCTAACGGCGCGATACACGCCTGCAGCCAGCCGGCCTCGCCGAGCGCGCGCACCCAAGCACGACAGGACGCGTCGACATCGGTTTCATCGTCGCGCACGGCGCGCAGGCCGAGCCACGATGAGAGGTCGCGCGCGTACCGACGGTGATGCTCTGCGAAGAACGGCCACGCAAGGTCGTTAGCGAGCATCAATTTCCCTCAAAAATCGGCGAGCGTTTTTCAACGAAGGCTCGGTAGGCGCGGGTGAAATCGTTGCTCTCCATGCAGATCGCCTGCGCGCGCGCCTCGGCGTCGATCGCCGCATCGAGCGGTAACGCCCACTCCTCGTGAAGCATGCGTTTGGTCATCGCATGTGCGAGAGTAGGGCCGCCGGCGATGCCGCGCGCGAGATCTCGCGCTCGTTCGAGAACGTCGTCGGGTTCGTGCAGAGCGTTATAGAAGCCCCACGCAAGCGCTTCCGGGCCGCTCAAAGAACGCCCCGTGTAGAGCAGTTCGCTCGCGCGTCCGTGGCCGACGATCCGCGGAAGCATGGCGCACGCGCCCATATCGCAGCCGGCCAATCCGACCCGCACGAAAAGAAAGGCAACCTTCGAACGCTCCGTGCCCAAGCGTAGATCGCTGGCCATGGCGAGAATCGCTCCGGCGCCGGCGCACACCCCGTCGATCGCGGCGACGATCGGTTGCGGGCACGCGCGCATCGCTTTCACGAGGTCGCCCGTCATTTCGGTGAACGCGAGCAACTCGTTCGGCGAGCGTTCGGTTAACGGACCGATAATCTCGTGAACGTCGCCTCCGGAGCAGAAATTGCCGCCCGCACCATGCAGGACGACGGCTCGCACCGACGGCTCGTTCCGCAGCGATACGAACCAATCGCGCAACTCTGCGTACAGTGCGAAGGTGAGCGGATTCTTACGCTCGGGCCGATCGAGCGTGAGCGTTGCGACGCCGTCGGCGACATCGTAGCGAGCGGTGGTCATGCGTGGCTCATCATTTCTAGCGAATGCGAAATGGGAGATCTTCCTCGTTTTGCGTACCGGAAGCGTTACGAGCGATTACTCGCAAGCGATACGAACGAATGAAGATGGGCGGCGTATCGAAGACGTTGAGCCGAAAGGCGAAGTGTCCAAACGACGTTCGCGGCACGTCGATGGAGAACAGGTTCGAACGCACCTCGAGGCTCGCGACGTTGGTGCCGGTCACAAAGTGCCCGCTCCAGACGCCGCCCCGCGCAACGTCGAGCGACGAGAACCGCATCGCGACGATGCGCGGCGGATCGTTTGCGCGACCGATCGGCGCCGCCGGCGATTCGCGCGACGAGGTTCCGACGCTCACGTTGGCCGGAATACGCACCGGATGCGTGGCGCATCCGGAAACGACGATAGAGCACGCGAGCGATGCGACGAGCCGGCGAAGGGTCATTGTCGCTAGGGTCGGCATTAAAGGCCCCCGATTCCTGCAACTCGTAGGTGTACGCGTGAACCAAAGCACGCCGCGCAATCTTGCGTTCGATTACGCCGTCGGCATCTGCTCGGTGTGGATCGCGTCGGGATTCTTTCTGGATGCATGGGCGCACGGCCACGTTCCCATCGAGAGCTTTTTCACCCCGTACCACGCGGTCTTCTACACCGGGATGCTCGCCATGGGGGCCGTGATCGCAACGTTCGTGCTTCGCCGGCGTGCCCGAGGCATGGGCTGGCGAGCATGCCTGCCGCCGGGCTACCATCTCGCGATCCTCGGCATCCCGATTTTTTTGGTGGCCGGCGTCGGCGATCTTTGTTGGCACTTGCTCCTGGGCATCGAGGAGGGCGTCGACGCGTTGCTCAGCCCGACGCACCAAGCACTCGGGCTCGGCATCTTCTTCGTTTCCATGGGGCCGATCCGTTCGGTTTTGGCAGACCGCAGCCGCGCCGCCGGCTTCGTCTCGCAGGCGCCGTTGCTGCTGGGACTGATCGCGTGGTTGCTGCTCGTCCACTTCGGGACCGCCTATGCTTTCGACCCGGGCGCAGGGCGAACGAACGCGCCGCCCTCGATTGCCGTCTTCACGCCGGATTACCTCACGGCGGTTGCGATCGGGTACTACAAGAGCTCGCTGAGCGTGCTCACGCTGATCTTTCAATCGGCGATCGTGGCCGGATTTGCGCTGTGGTGCGTCTCGCGCCTTCGCGTGCGGCCGGGATTCTTCACGCTGCTATACGTTTTGGGGAACGCCCCGGCGGCTGCCGCTTTCACGAATGACACGCCCTTGCTCCTGGTAACGATCGTGCAATCGCTGGTGGCCGGCATCGTCGCCGACATTCTGGTGGCGCGGTTCGATCCGCAACCCGAGCGCGCACGGTACTACCGCTGGTTTGCGGTTCTCGTACCGCTCGCGTACAGCGGCGCCTATCTGCTGGCGACCCTCGCTACCGACCGCTTGTGGTGGGATTGGAACGTCAGCCTGGGGGCCTGGATTTGGACCGGGGTCGTCGGATTCGCGTTGAGCCTGGTGGGTACCGCGCGCCGCTCCGCATCATGATCGCGCCGATCGTTTGGCTGATAACGCTCGCGCTCCACGCGGCGACGGCGCACCGGTACGGATACTTTCGCGACGAGCTCTATTTTATCGCGTGCGGTCGTCACCTCGCGTGGGGCTACGTCGATCAGCCTCCGCTCGTCGCGCTCGCTGCATGGTTGGCGACGCCGTTCCATCACGATCTTCTCGCGCTGCGCGCGCTGCCGATGCTTGCTGCGGCCACCGCCGCGGGGCTCGCGGTACGGATCGCCGGGGAACTTGGCGCCGGGCGTTACGGGCGCTGGTGCGCCGGTATCGCCGTCGCGTTGCTACCGGCGTATCTGTTGTTGGGAAATACCCTTACGACGACGTCGTTCGAGGCGCTCTCTTGGATGCTGGTCGTATGGTGCACGATACGCATCGTACGCGGCGGCACGGCTCTGTGGTGGCTCGCCCTAGCGGCCAGCGTGGCCTTCGGACTCTACGGAAAGTATTCGATGGCGCTGCTCGTGGCAGCGCTCTTCGTCGGACTCGTGACGACGCGCGAGCGCCGCGTATTGAGAACCGCGTGGCTCGGCATCGCCGTCGTCGTCGCGCTACTGCTGATCGCGCCCAATCTGTGGTGGCAAGCCTCGCACGGTTTCCCGATGATCGAGGTCCTCTTCGGCGACGCAGCCCATCGTCACGCCCTCAATTCCGGCGTCGCACTCGAATACGGCAATCTGTGGCGCAACGCCGTCGCCTTCACCATCGAACAGTTCGTCTATACGAATCCGCTCATCGCCGCGCTTTGGATCGCCGGCCTCATCGCGCCGTTCGTCACGACACGTTTGCGAGACCTGCGATTCGTGAGCGTCGCCTCTATCGCGCTCTATCTGGCGGCGGCCGCGCTCGGAGCTAAAGGCTACTACATCATCGGCATGTATGGGCCGTTGATCGCCGTCGGCGCGGTCGCGCTCGACGCGGCGGCGGTATGGATTCGCGTGGCCCTCTTGGCCGGCATCGCCGCCGTGGGGATTGCGTCGATGCCGCTCTCGATTCCGGTGCTCTCGCTGCCGGCGTTTCTTCGGTATTCGCAGCTACTCGGCCTCACCGGATCGCCGCCAAAACTCGTGCAGCCGGTATACGCGGAAGAGTTCGGTTGGCGCCGTCTCGCGCGCGACGTGGCGCGCATATACAACGGCTTGCCGCCCGCCCAACGCGTCCGTACGGCGGTCTATGCCGATACCTATGCCGATGCCGGCGCCATCGATATGTTCGGGGCGAGCTATGGGCTTCCGCGCGCGATCGGCAGCCAAAACAGTTACTACCTCTGGGGGACGCGCGGTTACGACGGACGCTCCCTGATCGCGGTCGGCGCGACGCGCATCGACCGTTTGCGGCGCTATTATCGCTCCGTCCGTCTGGTCGCAACCTCCGACGAACCGCTGAAATGGGTCGTCGAAGGGCCGGACCCAATCTATCTCTGCACCGATCCGATCGCGCCGCTTCCGGCAATCTGGCCGCATCTGCGCTGGTACGGCGCCTGATGCTACGCCTCCGCGCCGCCCGGAACGATCGCGCTCACGCCGGTGCGCCGCGAGAGTATGAGTCCGAGCGCGGCTTCCGCGACCTCGTCAACCGTCGCGATGCGCCCGCCCGGGTTCATCGAAGCAAGCGTCGAACGCGCGGCGTCTTCGGTCGCGCCGGTGAATTTCGCGATGGTTTCCATCGCCTGCTGCATCATCGCCGTGTCGGTGTAGCCCGGACAGATCGCGTTGGCGGTGATGTCGGTACCGGCGAACTCCGCCGCGATCGCCCTCGTCAAACCGATGACACCGTGTTTGCTCGCGCAATAGGCCGAAATATACGCGGCGCCGCCCAATCCGGCAATCGACGAGACGTTGAGCACGCGTCCCCAGCGCGACGCGGTCATGTCGTCGATCGCGGCGCGCGTGCAGAGAAACGTTCCGGTAAGATTCGTCGCGATGATGCGATCCCAAAGCTGCGTGCTCGTTCGCGACAACGGCGCCGATTCGGAGATGCCGGAGTTGTTGACCAAAATCGCGATCGGTCCGTGCTTCGCGCGTGCCGCATCGAATGCCTGAGCGATCTGCGTTTCGTCCGTCACATCGGCGACGGCGCTGAAGAACGGACCGGTTCCCGGAGAGCGGCTCACGATGCTCACGTTGGCTCCGCGCGCCGCCAGCGCCGCGGCTATTCCGGCACCGATGCCGCGCGCTCCGCCGGTAACGACGGCATGTTTTCCCTGGATCGAAAGATCAGATACCATGCGATGACTGCTCCTGTTCGCGAGCGATCGCGCGCTCGAGTTGTTGTTTTCCGGGAAGATATTGAACCGGCCACGGCGCTTGCGTAAACCCTAACTCCGCAGCGGCGTGGAGCGTCCATGCCGGGTCGGCCAGGTGCGGACGGCCTAGCGCCACCAAATCGGCGCGTCCGGCGGCGAGAATCGCATTGGCTTGGTCGGCGGTGGTGATATTTCCGACAGCGATCGTCGCTATGCCGGCCTCGTTGCGGACCGCATCGGCGTACGGCGTCTGGAACATCCGGCCGTAAACGGGCCGCGCCAGCGTCGACGTCTGGCCGGTGGAAACGTCGATTAGATCCGCACCCGCGGCTTTAAACGCGCGCGCGATCTCAATGGCGTCCTCCGCGGCGATGCCGCCCTCCACCCAATCGGTCGCCGAGATCCGCACCGACATCGGGCGTTCCGCCGGCCAAACCGCTCGCATCGCCGCGAACACTTCGAGCGGGTAGCGCAAACGATTCGCCGGCGACCCGCCGTAGTCGTCGGTGCGCCGATTCAGCAGCGGCGTGATGAAACTCGAGAGCAGATAACCGTGCGCGCAGTGGAGTTCGAGCATGTCGAACCCGGAATCGATCGCCATGCGCGTCGCCCGCACGAAGGCGTCGCGGATTTCGTCCATCTCCTCGCGCCCGAGCGCGCGCGGCACCGCGTTGCGCGGCCCGTAGGGGATCTCGGAGGGACCGACCACCGGCCAGTTGCCCGAGGCGAGCGGCTCGTCCATCCCCTCCCACATGAGCTGGGTGGAACCTTTGGGGCCGGAATGCCCGAGTTGCAAGCAGATCTTGGCACCCGTGTGCTCGTGTACGAATGCGACGATGCGTTTCCAAGCCGTAACGTGCTCGGGCGCATACATGCCGGTGCAGCCCGGCGTGATGCGGCCGGCGGCGCTCACGCAGGTCATTTCGGTAACGACGAGCCCGGCGCCGCCGAGCGCTCGAGCCCCCAAGTGCACGAGGTGGAAGTCGTTCGGTACGCCGTCGACCGCGCTGTACATATCCATGGGCGATACGACAACGCGGTTGCGCAACGATAGATCGCGCAGACGCATGGGGCTGAAGATCGGCGGAATGCCGTTGCTTCCCGCGAACCGGCTCTCCACGCGTTCGACATAGGGTCTATCGCGCAGCCGCAGATTTTCGTGACCGATGCGCTGGCTGCGGGTGAGCAGGGAGTAGGCGAACTGCTCCGCCGGGAGGGTTGCATAGCGTTCGACGTGCTCGAACCATTCGGTCGAGTTGCGGGCCGCATTCTGGAGCTTTAGAACCTCCACGCGGCGCACCGCCTCGTACGCGGCGAACGCGCCCGGAATCGTGTCGTTTTGAACCAGCGCATCCGCGAGCCCGATGGCGTCCTCCAGCGCCAGCTTCGTGCCCGACCCGACCGAAAAATGTGCCGTGTGCGCCGCGTCGCCCATCAGCACCACGTTTCGGTGATACCAGCGCTCGTTGCTCACGCGCACGAACTTCACCCAATCGCGCCCCTGGAGATGACGCGTGTTCGCCATGAGTTTGTGTCCCAGGAGGTATGGCGCAAAGAGGCGCTCGCAAAACGCCACGGTTTCGTCCGTCCCCGCGCGGTCGAGACCGTGAGCTTGCCACGTCTCTTCGCGGCATTCGACGATGAACGTACTCGTACGCTCGTCGAAACGGTAGGCGTGCACGGCGAACCACCCGTGTTCGGTGCGCTCGAACAGAAACGTAAAAGCATCCAAGGGCAGGGTCGTGCCGAGCCATACGAAACGGCACTCCCGCTGCTCGAGATTCGGAACGAACGCATCCGCGAAACGCGAACGTATGCGGCTGTTGACGCCGTCGCACGCCACCAGCACGTCGCTGGCCATAAACGGCTCGATATCTTCGATGTCGCGTTCGAAATGCAGGCCGACACCCACCTCGCGCGCGCGCTCCTGAAGGATCCGCAGCAGCTCCTTGCGAGCGATGCCGCAGAACCCGTGGCCGCCCGAGACGATGCGCTCGCCTTTGAAACGAATCTCGATATCGTCCCAATGCGCGAACGCTTGCGTAATGGCCGCATGCGTCGGCTCGTCCGCCGCGCGCAGCCCTTCCAGCGTCGCATCCGAAAACACCACGCCCCAGCCGAAGGTATCGTCGGCGCGATTGCGTTCGAAGACGTCGACGCTCGATTGCGGGAAGCGCTTCTTGGCAAGCATCGCAAAGTAGAGCCCGGCCGGGCCGCCGCCGACGCACGTCACGCGCATCAGGAGATCCGCTCGGAGGTTCGTTCGTTCATCGTTTGCGCGCTACCAGCAATCCATCGCAGAGTGCCAGCATCGTTACGTCGACGCGCTCGTCGCGGCCCACTTTGGCATTCAACGCGCGCAACGCCACGGTATCGGCGTCTTGGATGTTCGGATCGATCACCGCGCCATCCCACAGAACGTTATCCACGAGGACCACGCCGTTCGGCCGCACCAATCGGAGCGCGCGCTCGTAATATCCATCGACATTCGCTTTATCGGCGTCGATAAAGGCCATATCGAACGGTTCCGCGCCGCTCGCTATCAATCGATCGAGCGTCTCCATTGCCGGGCCTACGCGAAGGTCGATACGGCCGGCAACCCCGGCGCGTTCCCAGTAGGGTCGCCCGATCGCCGGGTGCACTGCGTCGATGTCGCAGGCGACGACGACGCCGTCGGACGGCAACGCGAGCGCAACCGCAAGCGCACTGTATCCGGTGTAAACGCCGATCTCCAAGTAGCGCCGAGCACCGATCAGTCGCGCGAGCAGCGCCATAAACTGCCCCTGCTCCGGACCTATTTGCATGATCGCGCCCGGCAAGACCGCCGTGCGCTCGCGCAGCTCCGCGAGCTCGCTCCCCTCGCGCAGCGTCGACTCGAGCATGTAGGCTTGGATCGCGGCGGGCAGCACGGCACTCTTGGCCGTCATGCGAGCCCCATCGCTCGGTCCATTCCCGAGGCCTCAAAGGTGTTCATAGGCGAGGAGTACGAACTGCCGTTCAACGTTTCTTGCGCTTCGCGACAAAATAGAGAGGCGGCCGATGAGTAGGGTCCGGATCTTACGCATCCTTTTGGTGGTGCTCCCGATCGTAGCGCTGACGATTTGCGTCCCGCTGGTCAATCGGATCGAACCACGCCTCTTCGGGATGCCTTTCATTCTGCTCTGGATTCTCTTCTGGGTCTTCGCGACGCCGGGATTCCTCTGGGGCGTTGGACGTACCGAGGGCCGCTGGTGAACGCATCGCTCTCGCTCGGCATCATCGCCGCGATCGTGATCGCCACGGTCTCGTTCGCCTTTTTCAGCATTCGTCGCGTCAAGATGTCACCCCACGAGTACATCGTCGGAAATCGCAGCTTCGGCGCGCTCTTCCTGTGGGTGCTTCTGGCGGGAGAGATCTACACCAGCTTCACCTTTCTAGGCGCAGCCGGCTGGGCATACGGGCTGGGAGCCCCCGCGTACTACATCTTGGCCTACGGCACGTGCGGCTACATCATCGGGTACTTCCTCCTGCCGGCGATCTGGCGCATCGGTAAAGAGCGCAACTTATTGACCTCCCCGGATTTCTTCGTTGCTCGCTACGGTAGCCGAGCGCTCGGAACCGCGGTAGCGATCGTGCAATTCGTCTTGGTCGTGCCCTACGTCACCCTGCAACTCTCCGGGCTCCAGATACTCTTGAAGATCGCCGGCTACGGCACGATCGATGGCCGCACCGCCGCGGTCATCAGCTTCATCGTGATCACGCTCTTCGTGTTCGCAACCGGGCTGCGCGGCACGGCCTGGGCCAGCATCGTCAAAGACGCGCTGGTCATCGGAGCGCTCATCTTCGTGGGCATCGCGATCCCGATCCAATTCTTCGGCTCGCCCGCGGCGATGTTCGACCAGCTCCTACGCGCGCATCCGCACCATCTACTCTTGGCAGCCGGCGCGGCCGATCACGGCGAGATCTGGTACGTCTCGACGGTGCTGCTCACCGGCATCGGGTTCTTCATGGGCCCGCACTCCATCGCGGCAACCTACAGCGCGCGCGACGACGACACGCTGCGACGCAACGCCGTTTTTCTACCGCTCTATCAACTCGTGCTGCTGCTCGTCTTCTTTGCGGGATTCGCGGCGCTGTTAATCGTCCCGGGCCTCAAGGGGCCCGCCGCCGATCAATCGTTTATGCTCGTCGTTCAACACTTCTACCCGCCGTGGGTGCTCGGCTTCGTCGTCGGCGCGGGAGCGCTCTGCGCGCTCGTCCCCGCTAGCGCGTTACTCCTGAGTGCCGCAAGCTTGATCTCGAAAAACGTTCTCGGCGACGCGCTCGGAATAGCCACCAGCGATCGCAGTCGCCTGCTGACCACGCGCATCCTCGTCGTCCTCGTCGGACTGCTCTCGCTCGGCCTCTGGCTCACCGAGGACAAATCCTTGGTCAGCTTGCTGCTGGTCTACTACAACGGCGTCACCCAGTTCATGCCGGCCTTCGTCTTCGGCTTCTTGTGGAAACGCACGAGCGTGTGGGGCGTCACGGCGGGCATCGCCGGGGGGCTCGCGCTCGCAGCCTACCTCGCGTTCAACAACTTGCAAATCGGCGGAGCGAACCCGGGCTTTCTCGCGCTCGCGCTCAACGTCGTACTGCTAGTCGGCGTCTCGCTCGTGACGCGCCCACCGGTCGAGGCATCAACGTAACGCGAGCTTGGAAGGCCTATGGTGCTTTGGGGAATCTGCGATTTTTGTGCAAAAGGCAGGATGCCGACTTCCTTTTTCCGTTGCACAAAAACGTAGAAGTAGGAGAAGCGCAGGATGCGCTTCGACGAACGGTTCCCCAAAGCACCATAGGCCTTCCAGGCTCGCGTTACGTTGCGGGAGAGGCGGCCCTACCGATACGTCGGTCGCGCGACGAAACAATCGCTGCAGAACGCGGGTCGATCTTTAGCGGATGCCGGCACCTGCGTTGGAGCGCCGCAATTCGCGCATTCGGCCGCAACCATCGGTGGCGCGCTCGGCGCTCCTCGGGCGCCGCTCTGCACGTGCTTCGCGCGCGCTGCTTTGTGCAGGTTCCGACACGCCACGCAACGCGTTGGCACGTTGGCAAAGCCCTTTGCCTCGTAGAAGCGCTGTTCTCCGGCAGTGAACGCGAAGCTCTGACGGCAGTCCACGCACTCGAGCGTTTTATCGGGCAACGGGTTTGCGGCGCATCATCGCATGCGCTCCTTCTTCAAAAATATAGAGCGGGCCGACGAGCAAGTACACGAGGTTCTCCAGAAACTTGGGCTTGGTGCCCTCGAAGCGATGCCCGACGAGTTGAAAGACCCACCCGATGACAAACGCAGCTAGGCTCGCCGGCCATGTAAGATGGAGCCCGACGAAGTACAGTAAGGCGAAGATTCCAAGCGCGAGGAGCGATCCTGGCACGTCCAGGGTGGCATAATAGGCGACCACGGCGATTCCGGCGACGATCGCAAGATCGACCGGTCCAAAACGAACCAGCGCGCCCAGCCCCATGAGGCCAAGCACGATCAGCGGGATTCCGAAGGCATGGCAGATGCGATTGCGCCGGTCCGCGTGATAGGAGCCATACTCGGTAAACAATTCGTTTTTAGTCACGGGCACCCCCAAGCGAGCCGATCGGTACGTGGTTCTGCGCTCCCCTCGAGTTGGGTACCTGCCATGCGGGGGCGACGGCACTCGAATGCAGAAGCGCCCCTGTATGCCTAGCACGATCGTGGTCCCAGAACGCGTCGTCGACGATGTTATCTTGATCCGGCGCGACCTTCACATGCATCCCGAACTCGGCTTCGAAGAACACCGCACGGCGGGGATCGTTGCCGATCGCCTGCGCCTCCTCGGGTACGAGGTGCACGAAGGCATCGGCCGGACCGGAGTGGTGGGAGTTCTGCGCTCGGGCAAACCCGGCAAGACGGTCATGCTTAGGGCCGATATGGATGCGTTGCCGATTCTCGAGGAGACCGAGCACAATTTTCGCTCGCGTCTCGAGGGCTGCATGCATGCATGCGGGCACGACGGCCACGTCGCGATCCTATTGGGCGCGGCGGCACTCATCGCCGATCGCAAGGATGAATTGGCGGGAACACTCTGCTTGGTCTTCCAGCCGGCCGAGGAAGGCCTGGGCGGCGCCAGAGAGATGATCGCCGACGAACTCTTCGAGCGTTTCGGCATCGAACGCGCCTACGGGCTGCACCTCTCCTCCAAATACCCGACCGGCATCCTGGGCTTTCGCGAGGGGCCGATGTATGCGTCGAGCGATTCGATCGAGATCGACGTGATCGGCGTGGGCGGCCACGGGTCGGCACCGCACGACGCGGTCGATCCGATTTACACGGCGGCGGCGTTTATCACGTCGTTGCAGCAAGTGGTTTCCAGGCAGATCGATCCGCTGGAGCCCGCGGTCGTGAGCATCGGCGCCATTCACGGCGGCACCATCCACAACGTCATCCCACGTACGTGCCGCATGCTCGGTACGGTTCGGGCCTTCTCCGACGACGTTCGCAATGCGATGCCGCAACGGATCGAGCGCGTGTTGCGCTCGTGCTGCGATGCATCGGGTGCAACCTACGATTTCGACTATCTCTGGCGCTACCCGGTCACCGCGAACGATGCCGCGCAAACGCAATACGCGCGCGCGTTAGCGGAACGGACGTTCGGCGCGGATCGCACGATCGAGGCAAGCGCGCTGATGGGTGCCGAGGATTTTTCATTCTACGCGCAGCGCGTTCCGGCGACGTTCTACACCTTGGGATGCTCCGGCGGCGCAACGAGCAGCCATCCGCACCACTCAAGCCTGTTCGACATCGACGAAGCTGCGTTGGAGACCGGCGTCGCGATGATGACGTCACTGGCGCTCGATGCCGCGCGTAACGCCCCCTAGCGACGACCCATCGTTCGATACGCCCACGATCCCCTCGGTGATCCGGGCGCCGAGCATGGCCGATTATCTCGGCGTGATCGCTCGAGCGGTCTTTCAGGCCGGCGTGAGTTGGGCGCAGATCGCGAAGCACTGGAACGCCTATCGTTCCGCGTTCGCCGATTTCGACGTCGTCACGGTTGCAGCATACGACGACGACGCGATCGAGCGCGTTCTCGCGACACCGGGCGTGCTGCGCATGCGCCGGAAGGTGGTCGCGACGATTGCGAACGCTCGCGCGCTGCTGAGCGTCGAACGCGAGTACGGATCGTTCGACCGCTATGTCGCAAGCTTCGCCGGCTATATCGAGCTTGCGGCCGACATGAAGCGGCGCTTTTCATTCGTCGGCGACATGAGCGTGTGGTACGTCCTCTTTCGCACCGGTAACGCCGTACCGCCGTTCGAGTCTTGGGTGCAGACGATTCCCGGCGAACACCCGCGCATGCGCGAGATGGTCGAACGGGCTAGGGAGGGGCTGGGCTCGGTGCTCCCGCCGGCCGCGGGGGCCGCGCGGGCCGCACGAGATAGAGTCCCAAAGAAGCCGCGTAGTTGAGTTCCGGCAGGGTCTCTCCACCAAAACCGCGCCCTCGCAACTGATCGGCGGTGCCCGTTGCAACACGGCCGCACACTAACAACGACCCAACGATGCTCGGATCGCCGGGGGCGAGATCGTACCAGGTTCCGCCGCGGTCCGAATGGGCCGCAATCGTCCAACTCGGCGCGGCCGTCCCGTGGGCGAAATACCGCTGCAGTTCCAAGAGCGCTTGCGTCGCCGTGTTGCGCGCGTCCCCGTTACACGTAGCGGAGGCCGTCAGGAGCGCGAACGGATCGGTTGGCGGCTTGTTCGGAAGCTGATAGACGCGGAAGGTCTCTTGGCCGGGCTGCGGCGGATGCACCGCGATGTACATGCCGACCGCCGGCATAAACTGTAGCTGCGGTACGAAGAACGGGATCGCATTTGCGGGCGCGTACAAACCATGCGACTGCACGTCCTGCGCGCGCGCGAGATGGAGCGCCATACAGCCCGCAAAGGCTCGCATTCCACCGGGGCCACGCCCGGCGGACCCCGGCGCAATCTTCGGCGTGATCGTCAACGCGTAGGTCGTCCCGAGCCCGTGATACGTCAGCGTCAAGTCGGCGAACGCCGGAACCGCAAAGGTTGCCGGATACCCCCGCGCCGTCTTCGCGGCCTCGATACTCGCAACCACGGCGCGCAATTCTTGCGAAGCATGTTGCGCGGCTTTAGCGCCATCCGCGGTACAGAGTGGAGAGGCCACCGTGCTCACCGCAAACGGATCGCTCGGCGGAGAGCTCGGAAGCGGCGTAAAGAGCCGCCGGAACCCGCCGCGGGGTCCCGGGCCGCCGGGCCCCGAGCCACCGGGCCCGCCGAAGCCTCCACGCTCGCGCGGTTGGAAGGCCGCTCCGGTCTGCGTCGAGCCGCGGGCGCCCGGTCCAAACTTGACCGCATAGGTGAACGTGTAGGAACGCGGCGTCAGCGGCCGCGCGGTCGTCGCGATGGCTTCGCCGCCGAGCGTCACGTAGGGAACCGCATTCTGCGGGCTTGCAAAAATGCCGCTGTAGACGTTGCCGATATTGTTGGCCACGACCGTTAGCGTTCCGTACCGCAATTGCGCGCTGACGCCCGCGTCGAACGTGGTGTAGGCCGGCAGATTGTTGGGGTTATTTTTGCCCGTGTATTGCGCGTCGGCGAGCCACTCCAAGATCGATCCCGGCGCTTTGTAGTCGAGCACGAGGCCGGCGCGTTGCATTGGAACGTTCGGCAGTTGCGCTCCGGAAATCGTAATCGAGTACGGATTGTCGATGCGTGGGTCGTTCGATATCGCCTTGGCCACCGTTACGTTGTAGAACGGTTGCGCGACCAAATGTCCCAACGTGACGTAACCGTTGATGGCCGCTCCTTCATAGACGCGTTCCACGCCGCCGATCGGCGTGCTGAAGTAGAGCTGCGATGCCGCCAGCGGCACGGTTGCGTTACAGCCGGCCGGCGAGTCGTAGAGTTGCTGCGCTGCGGCGAGATACGCGGGAGAGATCACCCCCAACGCCTCCAGCGCGGAGCCGTTCACTTGGGTCGGCAGCACCACATTGCGCTGTATCTGACGATAGAGCGAGAACGACAGCGAGCCCGCATGCAAAGCCCGCGTATACGAAAGGCGCGTCGATACCGACGAGCTTGCGCCGGGCTGATCGCCGGGAGCGTTTCCGTATGCCACGTTTCCATTGCAATCGAAGCGCAACGAGGCTGGGTCGCTCAGAATGGTGGCGCGCCCGCCCGAGGCCGCCACGCCTCCGACCGCATAGGACGCCGCTAGCGTGTCCTTGCCGCTCGGGCGCCAAACGGCCCCGAGGCTCGAGAGCACTCCCGACGACCCGCCGGCGGAATTGAAGCCGACCGAATCCGAAAGCGAGAGCTTATCGCTTGAGTGTATGCTATCGCTCATTTGCACGGCGGAGAAATTGCTGCGTTGCGAGCCGTTGTAGTACGCCGCGGCCTGTGGAACGAGCGGCGTGGTTTGATTCGTGCTCGACGTGCCGTAAGCTTGGATCGAGATCGTGTGACGCGCCTTTGCCGGAAGCGTAGCGTTGAGCGCGTACCCCGTCGATCTCGCGTCGATGGAGAATCCCGTCGGCGACGCAACGCCGTTGACGTATCGCGCAAGCAGATCGCGATCGGTCTTGAAGTCGTTCGAAAAGAGCGAGGCCGAGACGCTCGTCGCGCCGATCAGCGCATCGTCGTTCACCGAGTAGAGCTGGGTGCTCGCGCCGGCGGTATTACCGGGCCCGTATCCGCACGGCAGCGACCCGGAGACGCGCAAGCAGACTAGATCGGTCGCACGGGTCGAATTCAAGAACGTCCCCGTAATGGTTTGCGCCTCACCCGCCTGATAGCGTAGCCGGACCAGGTTGCCCGCGATGGTGCTATCGCCGTTATGAACGTAGTCCAAACCGCTGGCATCCTGATAGAGCTGGCCGTCCACCAGACCGGTATTCAGCCGGCTCACGCTCTGCAGCGCGATCCCCAAATTTCCGAGCGAGCCGCTCTCCGCAACGGAATAGTTGTACCGTCCATTACTGCCGGTCGAAAGCGAGCCTTGCGAGAGCCAGCTCAGCGTCGGCTGCAACGTCGAAAAATTCACGCCGCCCGCAAGGCCGCCGAGTTGCGGGCCGCTCCGCACCGACGCCGCGCCGAAGAGGTCGGTTGCGAAGGCGCCCAGATTGCCCGCGCTTCCGGGGGCGTTGAGCGGGATGCCGTCGAGCGTGAGTTGCGTTTGGCTGGGGTCTTGCCCCTCCAGCGATATCGTCTGCGTCGCATCGCTGTCGTCGCTCGACGTACTCACGCTCACGCCGGAGAGTTTATTGAGCGCGTCGGCGAGATCGCTCGAGAGCTTGCGCTGCGCGGAATCGCCGGTGATTGCATCGGTTGAGACCGAAGCGCTCGAGCGAGCGGTCACCGTCCCGATCACGTGTAGCTGCGTCTGCCCGGCCAGCAGTACCGTGACCATCACCGAGCGGCCGTTGACCACCTCGAAGTTCTCGGAGGTGACCGGTTGATATCCGCTTTTGAAGATGCGCGCGCGGTAGATGCCGTCCGGCACCTCCGTGAACCGGACTTGGCCGTTCTTGCCGGTGACTTCGCTGGTAATGACCGGGCCGTCGAGCAACACGCGAGCCAGCTCGAGGGGCTGCTTCGTTGCGCCGTCGTCCACGACGATGCGAATCTGGCCCGAGTCGCTCTGGGCAGAGGCCGGAGCGCAGAGGGAGCACGCGAGCAGTATGAGTGCAAGAACGGCGGCAGTCATGCGGTCGATCATCGTCGCACCGATTGTGCCGTGCCGGCCTGAGCCCAGCATGAGGAATTACCGAGCGGCTCGCGTCCTCACAGAAGGATCTTCACCGTCGTGCCCTGTCCCGGCGCGCTGTCGAGGCTGATGCTTCCGCCGGCCCGCTCTACGGCCCGCTTCGCGATGGCCAAGCCCAGCCCGCTACCGGCGATTTCGCCGCGTTGATCGCCGCGATAAAAGCGTTCGAAGGCGTGTAGTCGCTCGGACTCCGCCATGCCCGGGCCTTCATCCCGAATCGTTAACTCGACGTGACCGTCTGCGCCGACGGCGCGCAGGTGCACCGGCGCTTCCGGAGCGTATTTGAGCGCGTTTTCAACGACGTTCCAGAGCGCCTCCCCGATTTCTCCGCGGTCGCCCTCCAGCGTGCTAACGCCTTCCACGCTGTAGTCGACCTGTCGCGCTTCGTCCAGACGTCGAGCGGCTTCGCATTGGCTGCGCAGCAGCTCCGCGATATCGATCGTTTCCTTACCCGGCGGTGTCTCCGAATCGAGGCGGGCCAGGCGCATCAACCGGTCGATCAAGCCGCGCATGTGTTCTTTTTCGAGGCCCATCGTGCCGAGAATTTGGCGCGCGATGGTGGGTTCTTCGATCGCACCGCGGCGCAAGACGTCGATGTAGCCACCGATCACGGTGAGGGGCGTTCGTAACTCGTGGCCGGCGTCGGCGACGAACTGTCGCATGCGCGCCTCGGTCTGCCGGCGGTCGTCCATTGCGCTCGCAACGCTGGCGGCAGCATCGTTGTATGCGGCGGTCAACGTTCCGATTTCATCGCCACCGACGCTCACGAAACGCCGCTGCGTAAAGTCTCCATCGGCTAGGGCCTGCAGCGAATCGGTGACGTCGTTGATCGGCCGCAATGCCTGAGCCGCGAAGACGCGCCCCACGAACCAGGAGAGGAGGATAGCCACGATCGCGATCGTGAGAACCACGCGCCAATATGGCACGAGCGAGACGAGCAGTAAGAGCAGCGAAGGCGAAAACGCAACGTAACCACCGTCGACCGCGGTAAGTGCGAACGGCTCGGGACGCGACGGCATGCCCGGACGCGCGAGTTCCAACGGCTGCCCGACATTCTCCGGATCCGGAGGCGGAATGCCGAACTGTAATTGCCCGGATATCACGCGATCGAGAATCTTCGGGCGCAGCGTCTGATCGCCGGCGAGGTAGTGCCCCTGGTCGTCGTACACCGTCACGCGCAAGCCGATCCCGCTGAGCGCGTGCACGATTTCGGGAGCGGCTTGCGCCAGCGTCATCCCTTGCTCGTGATACTGCTCGGTGATCAGTCGCGCTTCCTCGTGTTTAGCGATGACGACGTCGCCCGTGAATCCGGTGAGCTCGACGACCAACGCAATCGAGGATGCGACGATCACGATCACCACCGTGATCCCAAGCAACGTCGCATAGAGCGCCGAGAGGCGCGCCGCCAGCGACGACTTCATGCGGATTGCGACAAGCCGTATCCGACCCCGCGGACCGTCCGAATAAACGAGCCGGGTTCTCCAGGCCGATCGATCTTGGCGCGAAGATACGAGATGTACGTTTCGACGATGTTCGGACCGCCCTCGAAATCGTGTCCCCAAACTAATTCCAGCAAATGATCCTTGCTAAAGACGCGTCGCGGTTCGCGCATGAACACCGTTAACAGATCGAATTCGCGCTGCGTAAAATCCAATGCGTCGCGGCCGCGCCACGCTTCGCGCGTGTCGCAGTTAATCGAGATGTCTCGCCAGCGAAGAATGCTCTCCTCAATCAATTGCGGCCGGCGCAGCTTCGCTTGCAATCGTGCGATCAGTTCTTCGAAGACGAACGGCTTGACGAGGTAATCGTCGGCGCCCGAACTCAAACTAACGACCTTGTCCTCGGTTCCGCCCTTTGCCGTGAGCATGAGAATCGGCGCTTGCGTCAGTTCGCGCAGCATCGGAATAAGCGTGAGGCCGTCGATCTTGGGCATCATGATGTCCAGAACGATCAATTCCGGGTCAAATCGTCGGACCAGCTCAAGCGCCGCCTGTCCGTCGGCGGCGGTTCGCACTTCGTAACCTTCGCGTGAGAGGCCTAGCTCGAGCATTTCGCGGACCATGCGGTCGTCATCGATAACCGCGATTCGGGCGTTCGTCATAGTGATCATGTACGGCTGATCGTGCCCTTTGCCCCTTGGAGATGCCTGAATTCCGGCCTAAGCGGCCCGAACTACTTGCGGCCACCGGGTGTAAGAGGCGCCGGAAATCAGCGCCGCCTGGGCAATCGCCTCCAGCGGATGCGCCACGACTTCGACTCCGCAGCGAGCGAGCGCGGCCACCAGCTCCTCGTCGGGCAGCCATCGGGCGAAGATGTGGACGTCGCTGGATCCCGTGGCTTTGGCCAGGAGGGCCAGGACGTCGAGGAGCGAGCACTCGCCATAGTTCAGCAGCGGGAGCGTCACCTCGGATTCGAACCGGCGGGCGCTCCATCCCGCGGCCACGATGAGCACCTGCGAGAGCTCCTCACTCGAAGACGCTTCGAAATCGACGATGGCGGCCTTGACGCCCGCGGCAATGCCCGGATCGGTTTGCGCGTGGAGCGCGGCCGCCGCGATGCCGGACCTGGGTTCGGTGCGGAGCAGCGCTCCCGCCCCGATGACATATCCATTCATGAAACCAGCGTAGGACGGCCGGATGCCAACTGTGTGGCACGATAAAATTAGAGGGGCGCCGCAATTTCGGCGCCCCTTGCCCACCACCCGATACGAGGGCCTTCCCTCCGCATAAGGACGTTTGCTATGCGGAGGAAATCTGCGAGTCCGTATGCGGCACGACGGCCGCACGGCGATTGAACATTGCAAGCATCGCATCGACAACTTCGGGGTCCCATTGCGAGCCGCGTCCTTCGGAGAGCACCTGTAGTGCTTGCCGAGGCGAGATCGGCTGGCGATACGGGCGCTCGCTGATCATCGCGTGAAATGCATCGGCAACCGCGACCACCCGGGATTCGAGCGGAATGCTCATACCCGAGAGACCGTCGGGGTATCCAGCCCCGTCGTATCGCTCGTGATGCGCGCGAACCACCACGGAGCAGCGTTGCAGCGAGGGGATTTGGCTCAGGATCCGCTGGCCCGCAGCGGAATGCTCGCGCATGATCTCCCACTCTTCGCTCGTGAGCGGCCCGGTTTTACAGAGGATTTCGTCGGGCGTCGCAACCTTTCCGATGTCGTGCAAGAGCCCGCAGAGCGCGATGAAATCCACCGACTCCTTCGCAAGGCCCATCGCCGTCGAGAGCCGTTTCGCCCACTCGGCGGTCGCCTTGGAGTGGCAACACGTCACGTAGTCGCGTTCGGCCAACATCGCGAGCAGCGCCGCCATGGCCTGCGCTTCGGCTGGCGATGCGGCCTCTTCGTCCTCGCCGGATCCTAGGGTCGCGCGTTCGACTTCCTGAGCCAGGACATCGAGGAACGCCAAGAAGCGCCGGCGATCGACGTCGGTTTGCGAACCCGCCTCGACGAGCACGAAGGTGGCCGCCGAAAGCATCTCCATGACCGTTCCGCGTCCGAGCCGCTCCGTCTCACGCTCGGCCCACCCAAGAAGCCCGACAGGCTTGGCCAGCGTCAGCGAAAGGCAGAGGCGGTCGAGCAGCGTCTCCACCGAGACCTCGATCGAGGGCTCCGAGTAGACGGCTTTGGGCGTGAGATGCGCCGTAGCGCGCTCCGCCAGGGCGGGGACCTCGCGTCCCAAGGCAGCGCCTAAGGCGGCCAACGTACGAATTACAGGCACGAGAAAATCCGCCTAACCGACCGGAGTGATGGGAGAATCCAAGGGGATGATATGGATGAGGTGGTGAGTGATCGACACCACGAGGCTGAAATCAGCCAGGCAGGCGTGGAGTATAGAAAGCATCACAGTCATCCTTAGCAAGCGCGTTGGAACCTTCGTTCACGATAGCGTCTCGAGGATGGGCTGTCTCTAATGAACTTTCAGTAGAATCGTTTTGGAGCCGGGTTTACAGAAAGCCCATCCGGCGCGCGACGGCGATCGCCTCGACCCGCCCGTGGCAGCCGAGTTTGTCGATGACGTTCTGGATGTGGGTCTGGACGGTGAATACGCTCCGTCCCATCTCCGAAGCGATGTCCTTGGGCGTGAGCCCCTGCGCGAGATCGCGCAGAATCCGCGCCTCGGACGGGGTGAGGCGCACGTCTGCGGTACCGCTAGAATGGCGAGCCTCGACGGCTGCCGCAGCCATGACGATAAAGCGCGCGTAGCCGCCCAAGCCAAAGTCTCGAATCGCTTCGAGCTGGCCTTCGAATCCGGGCGCGCTGTATTGCGGGCTGCGCGAGATGCGCAGCACTTCTTCCACGCACGAGCGCATTTGAGCCATCGCGGCATGCGACGAAACTGCGGGGCGTTTGAGAATTTTGACGGCGGCGGTGTGGCGCTCGCTCACCACTTCGACCAGCGCGCAGAAGAGTACCGCCGCCTCGAAGTAGAGCGCTCCGACGCCGTCGGGACGCACGTCGCCCTCATCGACCATCGCGAGCACTTGCGCCGCGGCGGTTCGCGCGTCGACTCGCAAGTCGTCCAGCGCCAAGCACAGCGCATAAATCGATTGCGTCACCGCGCGATCGAATGGATGTGGTTGGCGCTGAACGACGCTGCCGAACAATCGTCGCGCCTCGCTCAGACGCCCCGCCCACGCCGCGCGGTGGCCTTGGCTCGCGGCCAAAAATACTCCTTGCGTACGATCGCCCGAGGGCAACTGCCCGAGTTCCCGTTCGATCGCGCTGACTCGATCTGCATTCCCCCGTTTGGTTTCGATGGTGAGCAGTTGAAGTAGCGACGTCTGCAAATCGAAATGATCGCCCGCTTTCGATGCGGCAAAGGCGGCGCGCTGTGCGAACAGCTCCGAGGCGGGAATGTCGTTCTCCGACATCAGTGCGAGGTTGGAGAGCGCGCTGTTCGAACGCGCGAGGAGGCTCCAAAGCGCGTTCTCGCTTGCGACTTCGGCCGAACGCGTGAACAGCGCTTTGGCGGCATCCGGCTGGTTCAATTCGAACCGCGCAAGGCCGATGCGCTGGAGCAGCTTCGCCAACAGCTCTCCGCTTTCGATCCGCGCCAGGGACGTCTCCACCTCGTCCATGTGCCGCTGCGCCTGGTGCAGCGCCCCCTTTCGCACGCAGTCGACGGCCAACAGCGCGTGCGCTTCCAATTGCGCGGAGCGCGGGGCTTGCGGATCGGCGATGATGGCGTCCAGCAGCGATCCGATATCTTGCTGGCGATTGATATAGAGAATCGACAACCGCAGGCGTAGCAGGGCTTCGATGTTCGGATCGCCGATCGACTCGATCGCGCGAATAACGCGGCGTTCGCCGTCTTCGTAACGGCCGGCGTTGACGTCGACCAAGCCGCGTAGCGCAAGCGCGAGCGGAGAGATCGCCGTCCGTTCGACGACGTCCAGCGCGGCGCCGACGACATCCGCGTGTCCCTTCGCGAGCAGATCGAATCCGTGCTCTTGCAAGAGGGCTTCGATTTCGTCCTTCGCCCCGGCATCGGCGAACAGCCTCAATGCCGAAGGCAATCGCGACATCGTTTGAAGGACGACGCCCAGTCGCCGCCGCTCTGCAGAAACGGCGTCGGCGCCGCGTAATGCGAACTGGTGCGTGACGAACTCTCTAAAGAGATCGTGACAGGTGTAACGGCCGTTACCTTCGTCGTAGATAAACGCGACGCGTTGCAAGAGGCTCTCGATCAGCGAGAGAGCCGTATCGAAGCCCGCCGCAACCAAAACGTCGAGATCGATGTGATCGAGCAGCGCCGCGCTCTCGAGCAGCGCGCGCGTCAGCTCTCCTAACCCGCGGTAGACCTGCTCGGCGAGATACCGATAGGTCATCTCTCGCGTCGACGCCGCGACGCTGCGCAGATCGACCGAACGCGTAGAACTCCGCAACGCAAAACTCATCGCCGTGGCCCATCCGCCGGTCAACGAAAGCAATTCGTGAAGCTCCTCGTCGCGAACGCTCAGCCGAAACGAACGAGCTGCTTCCCGAGCTTCTTCGACGGAAAAACGCAGGTCGTGCTCGTCGACGGCGAGATCGCTCTCACCGTAGGCCAGCCACGTACCGATCGGCAAACCCAGGGTCGAGCGCGACGCTACGATCCACTGCACGCGGCCTTTGGTCCGCTCGATGAGCGCGGCAAGGCAGCGCGTCACCTCGCGTTCTTCCTGCGCGAAATGGAGATCGTCGATCGCAATGACGCCGCGAAAGGATTGGAGATGCGAGTCCATCCAGAGCGCCAGATCGGCGCCCGGAGATGCCGTCGCCGCATTGCGCTCGTAGGCCCCGGCGAGCGTCGTGCGTGCCTGCGGAGCGAGCTCGCTCAGCGCGTCCGCGAATCCGCGTAAAAACCCGAGCAGCCCCGCGTTTTCGGCCCGGACGTCGTATCGAACGTGCGGCTCACTGGTCGATTCGAGATACTGCCGAAGCGCGACGCTCTTGCCGTAGCCCGCGGGCGCGACAAGCAAGACCACCCGCTGCATAGCAGCGGAGCCCATTCGTTCGAGTACGCGTGGTCGGAGGATCGGGACGAAGGCACCACCGGTTTCGATCGTTCCGTCCTGCCGCACCGGTCTTATCATGCAGGTCCTGCTACGCCATGGTATCGAGGGGTGCTCGATACTCGTCGGCACCCTCATAGTACCCCAGAAGTAGTTCCTCTAGGTAGAGGAGGTGCAACTCGCGATCGAGGCGGCCGTATTCCTGCGCGCGCTCGCTCCGGAAACGATCGTACGCCTCCTTACTCTGCCACACGTCGATCGTCACGAAGACGTTCGGTTCGACCTTGTGGGCGAATAGGCGCGTACGAACGAAGCCCGGCGCTTCGCCGAAGAGGCGAGCCCATGGGCCTTTTGGCCCATAGGCTTGTTGAAAAGCGGTTTGTTGAGCCGGATGGACGTGGTATCGGTACAAGACTTCAATCATGAGCGTTCAGGATCGCAAGCCTCAGAACGCGGCTCGGGATCATAACGGCGAGTTGGCGGAGAGGCGCAGATGGCCCTTGCCGATGAGCTCCGCGAGGAATGCGGCCAGCAGATCGCCTTCGAGCCGTAAATGCGCCGCCAGCCATGCGTGCTGAGCCGGGCACGTCAATTCGCCGAGCTCGATCACGAAGCTCCCATTGCTTGCCGAGACCTGGGGATAGGCGTAGTAATGCCGCAGCCCCCGCGTAAAATTATCGGGCATGAACCCAAACGGCCAATAACGCTCGTAGAGGGCGCGCCAGCGGGCGGCACCCAAGGCGTCGCTCGCCCGTGGGTAGCCGACAGATGCCGCACTCGTGCAGGCCTTCGCCGCACCGTCGAAGTGGATGAACACTGCAGCGTGGACGAGGTAACGCCCGGTGAAATCCGCGGGCCGGCGGATGACGCCGATGCCTCGGGCTCGAAGATCGCGCGCCACTTCGTCGGCGACGATCGGCGTCCAGGCGCGCTCTCCGGCCGCGCCCAGATTGCATGGATGCTGCGGGAACTGACGACAGCTCGCCGGGCGCCCCTCATGGCCGGCGCTCACCAAAACGTCCGCGCGGTAGAGTTGCATGGCCAACGCCATCGTACCGACAACGGCGATCATCGCACGCTACGAAACCAACGCCGTGAGCGACGCCGAGGGTTCGCATCCGAGTTCGTCCAGCAGCGCGCGACGATATCGGCGATACTGGCGAACCGCCGCGGCGCGATCGCCGAGTTCCAAGTGCGCACGGATCGCGATTTCGCAAGCGGGCTCGTCGCACGGGTCGTGCGCCAGCGTCTCCTCGCAAAAGCGCAACGCGCTGCTCGCATCGTTGCTTGCGAGCGCATCGCTTGCCAGACGATGCGTCGCCCGAACGTGAAGTTCGCGTAAGCGGCGTTCGGTTGGTCCGAACCAATCCCATCGCAGCATGCGTTCGGGACGCTTCGTCCCCAGCTGTCCGGCGAGCCGCTCCAATGCGTTGCGGTCGTCTTTCGTATGCGTGCTGCGGCTCAGCAAGATGTTGGCACTGCGCTCTATCTCCCAAAGATCGACGCGCGCGTCCCCATGCAAGCGATATCCCTCGCCGTCTCGCACGACGATATCGTCCCTTCCCAGGTGGCCGCGCAACCGATGTAGCGCCACGCTCAGCGCGTTGCGAGCCGCATACTCGTCCTGCTCCGGCCAGAGGATCGACGCCAGCCGCGCGCGATGGAGCGTCTCGCGGCGTATGCCTAGCGCGACCAAGAGTTCCAGCTCGCGATTCGAGAGCGTCACGGCGGCGCCATTCACGCAAACGGCCCCGCGGACCACCTCGATTTCGATCGGTGCGACTGCGGGCGAACGCTCGCGCTCGAAGCGACGGATGTATTCGGCGAGCATGCCGGTGGGAGAGCCGCCCGCAGCCAGCACCGCAATCGATTCCACGAGTTGCGCGGATTCGCAGCGCGCGGCGGCCTCACGCGCTACGTCCAAGTATTCGGCACGCTTCAATTCGTCGCTCAACGCGACCGCGATTGCCGCGAGCGCCTGCAGAAACGGCGAATGGGCGCGTTCGGCAAGCGCCAACGCCGAAGCGGCAAGCCGCCTGGCTTCTCGTGCGTCCGGCGATCGCGTGGCGGCGATCAAGCGCGCATACATCACGAACTTGGGGCTGTCGGCGTCGCTCGGCTCAGCCTCGCGGCCGCACGCAGCCGCCGCTAGATACGCGAAACCGCGAATGCCGAAACGCGCGACCTTCGAGTCGAGTTCCTCTGCGTAGCGAACGGCCAACGCGTCCTCGCCCGCAAGCCAAGCGCCCACCAACGCCTCGGCGATATCGAACGCCACGATATTCGAGAGGCCGGACGACCGTGCGCGTTCGATCGCTTGTTCCAAAAAGCGCCGTTCGACGGCGCGTTCGCCCCGCACGCGAGCGATGTCCGCACCAAGCGTGGCGAACGTACCGGCAGCCATCACGTCCAAATGCGAGACGAAGGGAAGCGCGCGCGTGAGATCGCGTTCGGCCTCATTCAGACGTCCCATTCGCGCGCTCGGCAGCGCCCGCAGATACGGAATAAACCCATCGAGGAAGGCACGCGGAGCTTCGACGTTGCGAGCCTGCTCCGCAAAGGCTTCGACCAGCGCGAACGCTTCTTCCATCAGCCCGAGATGGATCATGAAGACGACCCGAAAGAGGACGATATAGTAGCGCTCGATGAGGGATACGTCGGGAGAGAGCAGGCGCCAGATCGCCGTCGCCTCGTCGAGTAACGGCTCGGCGTCGACGCAAAACATTCGCAACAGCGCGGTGACGCCCCACAAACGCGGATACCGTTGGATCAGACTCTGATCGAGTTGCGAGAGCACGAGCGCATAGGACATCGACGGCGCCGGGTCGCGCACGACCTCGTGTTGTCCGAGAGCGCGCGCCGCAGCCTCTTTATCCCCGCGTGCCAAATGGAGTTCCGCCGCCCTTGGAAAGCGGCCGTTGGATTCGTGATAGGAGGCCACCGATTGAAGCAATGCGTCCCGACGCTCTTGGTGGTG
The DNA here is from genome assembly GCA_035532835.1 of Candidatus Dormiibacterota bacterium. Taxonomy (NCBI): domain Bacteria; kingdom Bacillati; phylum Candidatus Dormiibacterota; species Candidatus Dormiibacterota bacterium. The sequence goes on along the minus strand of DATKQG010000053.1, from coordinate 24,996 downwards.
TTCGAGCAGCAGCGTTGCGAGTAACGGATGCACCGCATATATACCCTTGGATCCACGCGCGACGAACGGCGACTCCTTTGCGAACTCCCAGAGTTGACGCACGAAAGTCGCATCGTTCGATATGCCGCGCAAATCGAGATCGGTGGCGCGAGGAATGCAAGCGCACGCAACGATGGCCTGCACGAGTTGCGGTTCGAGCGAAGCCAACACTTCGTCGGCGAGATAATCGTGCAATTCGTCGAATGCAAGGTCGTCGAGGCGATCGAGGAGCGTCGCGATCCTTCCCTCGGCCGCGAAGCGCCGCAGCAGCAGCACCGCGATCGGCCATCCTTGGGAGACGGTGACGATCCGTTCGACCGAATCCGCGTCCTCGACCATCGTCGCAAATATCTCGCGCACTTGTTCGTCGTTAAACGCCAAATCGTGCGCGTGAAGGACGACGATCTCGTGCGGCGCGGCAAATCGCGTCAAATGCATGCGCAGATCTTCTCGCGAGCAAATGACGATCGCCCGTCCCTCGGGACGCGTGGCAAGAAGCCGAGCGAAAAAATCGCGGGCCGAACCCGAGCGCGCGAGGTGCTCGCAGTTCTCAAAAACGATGGTCCCGTCCGAGGGTTGGCGCCATGCATCGAGCGTAATATTCAAGCGTTCGACGATGGTCGTTCCGCCGTCGCCCAACTTCAATTCGGTTTGCGTCAGGCCGTGCTCGCGCTCGGGGTTTTCGATCGCAAGCGAGGGGATCAGCCGGCGCGCCAGATCGACATCGTCGCGCACGCCGCTGCAGTCGCAGATGGCCCATGCGCCCGCGCTCTCTAGATACTGTCGCACCAACGTCGTTTTCCCGAAGCCTGCCGGGGCGAGCACGGCGACGATCTTGGGGCGTGCGCGTTCGAGACGCTCTAAGAGCGCCTGACGCCGAATCTCAAGCTCGGGGCCGGACCGTGCCTGCCGCATCGCCTCTTAGGTTACACCCCAAGCAGCCGTAAGCATTCTGTAATAGCGCTAACCCGGGCCGTAAGACCCATGAAAGGGGGGGCTGTTAGGCTAAGACGGCCAGCCGAGCCACGGAAAGGCACAGGACATCGAATGACCGCTGTCCCCACCCCAATCGTCCAGGTCCCGCGCTTACACGGCGATCGCTCTCCCATTCTCGCGGATGCGATTGCCCAACTGATTGCAAGCGAACCGGAACTCGCGAGCATCACGCTCGCCGAGTTCGCTGCGCGGCCCCGTAGCGCCGGCACGCGCTCTGCGCCGGACCGGTTGCTCACGCCCGTTCCGAGCGCTGCCGTTGCTCTCCAAGATATCGGCCATCTGCTATCCGAGCGCGAGCTTGAAGTGGTTCGCCTCGTCTCCGAAGGGCTCTCGAATAAGGACATCAGTCACCGCCTGGGCCTCTCGGATAAAACCGTTAAAAATCACATATCGCACATCCTTGCGAAGCTCAATCTCACCGCACGGACGCAGGTTGCCGTGCTGGCCATTCGCGGGGGCTTTGCCTAGGAGGCTACGCGGCAAGGTCGCGACCGCCGCGAACGATCGCCAAGCGCGTCAGGCGCCCCGAGCCCAGATCGTACACCAACACTCCCCGTAAGCGGTGCGTTTGCCACAAACGCGCCGCTTCGCGTATGCGGCGAAAGACATCCAAGCGCCGGGCGTCGAGCGGCAAGCGGCGCATGGCGACGGCGTAGAGCTCTCCGCGATGGCCGCGTACGACCGCATCGAACGGGGCGGCGCTCCGCCCGACGGCTACGAGGTCGCGCCGTCGGATGGCGAAGATCCTCGCTGCCAAGCGCGAGCGCAGAAAAAGGCCGAGTTCGGTGACGATCCGATCGCGCTCGGCGAAGAGTAACGTCGGACGCACGCCGTTGGGCGCCGCGCTTGAAACCGCCCGCTCGAACCTTAGCAAGGCTTCATTAACGAGCGAACGCGGCGTCACTCGCCCGGCTGCCAGGGCCCCGGCAATCGCGCGGCGAGCCGCCCGTTCGGCGAATACGGGGAATCGGTCGGCGGCGAGTAGCGAATCCATAGCCCATTCAGCGTAGCGGGGTCTCATGCCAAGTGTATGGCATAGATACCCCCTCGATTCGAACTCGGAATGTAAAACGTCCCGGCTGCAATATCTACAACCGGGGCGTTTCACTTGTTACCAACGCTAGCGAGCGTTAGAGGTCTTCGGGATTGATGCCCTTGATGCGATCGTACTGCGTCTTTTTGGGCGCAGCGTGCACCGCAACGTGATCCTCGTACTCACCTTCGTATTGCACCGTGAGCGGTTCGCGATTCTTTTCGTATGCGCTTACCAATCTGCTCACGTTGTCGCCGTTCGCGCCCATCGTCGCTTCGATTAACGCCGCGTCGTCGGCCGTCATGCTGTAGGCCGTTGCGGCTTCGAGCGGCTGGCGCGGACGCCCGTCGTCGTCGACATCCTGGCCCTCGGGAACGATATCGATGTTGCGATAACGCGACATACCGGTACCGGCCGGGATCAGCTTGCCGATGATGACGTTCTCTTTGAGCCCCAAGAGCGGATCGTATTTGCCCTTGATCGCCGCGTCGGTGAGAACGCGGGTCGTTTCCTGGAAGCTCGCCGCAGAGAGGAACGATTCGGTCGCGAGCGAGGCCTTGGTCACACCAAGCAACACCGGGTTCGCGGTGGCGATGGCCAGTTTCTCGGCCTTGACTTTCTCGTTGTTCTCGTGGAACGTCGCCGCTTCGACCAGTTGGCCGGGCAGCATTTGCGTATCGCCGCCTTCGACGATCTTGACCTTGCGCATCATCGAACGCACGATCACTTCGACGTGCTTATCGTTGATGTCCACGCCTTGCGAACGATAGACCTTCTGCACTTCGCGAACCATGTAGTTCTGCAAAGCGGTCTCGCCTTTGAGGCGCAAGATGTCGTGGGGGTTGAGCGAGCCTTCGTTGAGTTGGTCGCCGGGTTTGACCGTGCCGCCGTCCTGCACCGCGAGATGCGTGCCGAGCGGTACGTCGTATTCGTGGTTCTCGCCCGCTTCGTCGATGACGAAGATGATGCGTTTGTTCTTTTCGTCGCCGAACTTAATCGTGCCGGCGACTTCGGTGATGACCGCTTGGCCTTTGGGTTTGCGCGCCTCGAAGATTTCTTCGACGCGCGGAAGGCCGGTGATGATGTCTTCGGTTGCGACGCCGCCGGTGTGGAAGGTGCGCAGGGTGAGTTGCGTACCCGGCTCGCCGATCGATTGCGCCGCGATGATGCCGACGGCCGTGCCGATATCCGCCTTCTTACCGGTCGCGAGATCGCGGCCGTAACAGAGCGAGCAGACGCCGTACTTCGATTGGCACGTGAGTACCGAACGAATCTTGACCTGCGAGATACCCGCATCGACCAAGGCCTTCGCCTTCTCTTCGTCGATCTCTTGATCGCGCGCGACGATCGTGGTGGTCGGGCGCTTCGGATCGACGCGGACCTCTTCGGCAGCGCGGCGGCCGACGATGCGGTCGCTGAGCGGCTCGATGATTTCCTTGCCGACGCGAATATCGCCGACCGTGATGCCGTGGTTGGTGCCGCAATCTTCCTCGCGGATGATCACGTCCTGGGCCACGTCGACGAGACGGCGCGTCAGGTAACCCGAGTCGGCGGTTCGCAGCGCGGTATCGGCCAAGCCTTTACGCGCGCCGTGCGTCGAGATGAAGTACTCCAGAACCGTCAAGCCTTCTTTGAGCGAAGCCTTGACCGGGATCTCGAGGATGCGCCCCGACGGATCGGACATGAGTCCGCGCATACCGCCGAGCTGCTTGACCTGAGCGATCGATCCACGAGCACCCGAGGTGGCCATCATGAAGACCGGGTTGAGCGGGTTCTGGGCCGCCTGCATGGCAGCCGTGACCGCGTCGCCGGACTTCGACCAAATCTCGATCGTCTTCGTGTAACGTTCGTCGTCGGAGATAAAGCCTTGGTCGAAGAGCCGATGGAGTTCGTCAACGGCGCTTTGGGCCTTATCGAGAATATCGTGCTTGGCTTGCGGCACGACGATATCGCTGATGGAGACGGTCGTCCCCGAAAGCGTTGCGAAGTGGAAGCCGAGTTCCTTGATGGCATCCAAGAAGCGCGCGGTCTCCGCGTTGCCGTACGTGCGGTAACAGTCGGTGATCGTCTTCTTGAGCGCACCCTTATCGACGATGCGGTTGACGAACGCGTGGTTCCAACGATCCGGGAACGCCATGTTGAAGATGACGCGACCGATGGTGGTCCGGATCAGTTCGCCTTTCCAACGAACGTAGATCCACTCTTGCAGGCCTACGGTGTTGGTATCGAACGCGATGACGGCTTCTTTCGCGTCGTAGAACGTCGGCAGCGCACCCGGTGCGTCGTCGGAAGGAGCGTGCTTCTTCTTCGCGCGGGCCGGGGGCTCCAAGTCCTCGGCGGAGATTGCCCCCTTAGCCGGCCCAACGTACTCGTTGCGCTGGAACGTGAGGTAGTAGAGGCCGAGCACCATATCTTGGGTCGGAATCGATACGGGGTTGCCGTACGCCGGAAGCAAGATGTTGTTGGAGCTGAGCATCAGGATGCGCGCTTCAGCCTGCGCGCCGGCGCTGAGCGGGAGATGGACGGCCATCTGATCGCCGTCGAAGTCCGCGTTGTACGGCGTGCAGACGAGCGGATGCAAGTGGATGGCTTTGCCTTCAACCAGCACCGGTTCGAACGCCTGGATGCCCAGACGATGGAGCGTGGGTGCGCGGTTGAGCAGCACCGGATGCTCCTTGATGACTTCTTCGAGCACGTCCCAGACTTCCGGACGGACGCGTTCGACCATGCGCTTCGCACTCTTGATGTTGTGCGCGAGCGCGCGATCGACGAGCTTTTTCATCACGAACGGTTTGAAGAGCTCGAGCGCCATCTCTTTGGGCAAACCGCATTGGTGCAGCTTGAGCGACGGGCCGACCACGATGACCGAACGGCCGGAGTAGTCGACGCGCTTTCCGAGCAAGTTCTGACGGAAACGCCCTTGCTTGCCCTTGAGAATGTCTGAAAGCGATTTAAGCGGGCGATTGTTGGGGCCGGTAACCGGCCGGCCGCGCCGCCCGTTATCGATCAACGCATCGACCGCTTCTTGCAGCATGCGCTTCTCGTTTTTGATGATGATCTCGGGAGCGTTGAGTTCGAGCAACCGCTTGAGACGGTTGTTGCGATTGATCACGCGACGGTAGAGATCGTTTAGATCCGAGGTTGCGAAACGGCCGCCGTCGAGCTGCACCATCGGGCGCAGTTCGGGCGCGATGACCGGAACTGCCGAGAGTACCATCCACTCCGGCTTGTTGCCGCTGGCGAGAAACGCTTCGACGACTTCGAGGCGCTTGATCGCCTTGAGGCGCTTCTGACCCGTCGTTTCCTTAAACTCTTTGCGGAGCTCTTCTTGCGATTTCTTGAGGTTGAGGTCGCGGAGCAATTCGCGGATCGCTTCGGCGCCCATGCCGGCCTTGAAGCGGTTGCCGAACTTGTCGCGGGCTTCGCGGTATTTCTGCTCCGAAAGCACTTCGCGTTTGACCAAGTTCGTATCGCCGGGATCGATCACGACGTACGCCGCGAAGTAGATCACCTTCTCCAGCTGGCGCGGCGACATATCGAGCAAGATACCGATACGGCTCGGGACGCCCTTGAGATACCAAATGTGGCTTACGGGTGTCGCAAGCTCGATGTGCCCCATGCGCTCGCGTCGCACTTTGGCGCGCGTGATCTCGACGCCGCAGCGATCGCAGATCATGCCCTTGAAGCGGATCCGCTTGTACTTACCGCAGTGGCATTCCCAGTCTTTGGTCGGGCCGAAAATCTTCTCGCAGAAGAGACCGTCACGCTCGGGTTTGAGGGTGCGGTAGTTGATCGTTTCGGGCTTCTTTACTTCACCGAACGACCAGGCGCGAATCTGCTCGGGCGAAGCCAAGCCGATGCGCATCGCATCGAAGTTATTGACGTCAATCAGGTTCACGAAGGCACTCCGTCATACCGGCGCCCGCCGATGGCCGCTGACGCAGGGAGCGCGACTCACGTTGTCACGTAAGGGTTCCCACCGTTGCTTCCTACCGGATCCACGAGCCTCCAGGCGTATCGCGATCGTCATCGCGGGTCCCGGGGGCCGGGGCACAGACGGTCATTATATCACAATGCCGGACATGCTTCAAACCCCGAGATTGCTACCTTCGACATAGTTCGTATCCGTGTGTAAAGGCCTATCCTTTGGGGGAGGGGATACGTATGATGATCGGCATTCTTGGAACCACGAGCAAGGCAAGCACACTCGCAAAAATCTTCACCCGGGCTGGATCGGTGACCGTCAGCGATCCAGGCCATGCGGATCGCGCCGAACGCTTGGCGGCCGAGTTGGGAGCCGGGGCCGTGGCCGTCACCCCCTATCGGCAGGCGATGACGAGCGATATCCTGATTTTTGCCATGGATTGGCTGGACCTCGATGCTGCCCTCACGCAGCTGGGCCCGCTTCCGAATCGAATCGTCATCGACGCGATGCTCCCGGAAGCCACGATAACGCAGAACGGCGCGCGGACGCTCGCCCACAAACTCGATAGCCCGCATGTGGTCGAGGCCTTTGTCGAGCCGCTCCCATGGAACGGTGTCGTGAACCTCTGCGCCGACGACCCGGATGCGCGGGCCCGCGTTACGAAGCTGCTGCGCGAATGCGGAATCGAAGCGCGCAACGGCGGCCCGCTCGCCAGCGCGGGAACCAACGAGCGGCGCGCTCGGGCCCTCGCGTCGTAGCCCCTATGCGCCGGCTCGCAGAAACCGGCGCATCTCACGCTCGAAGGCTTCGAAATCGGTACGGTGGAGGCTGTGTCCGGCTCCGGTGAAGGTGACGATCTCAACCGCCGGCGGAACCATCGCCCGCACGCGCGCCAGCGTAGCGGCGTCGACGATCGATTTGCCGGGATCGGCCATCGCTAACAGTAGCGGGCGGTCGTAAGCGGCAAGCGCCGCCGGTAAGGGCCAATCGCCGATCGGATTCTCACGCTGCAACCCCGCGATGGGCGCCGCGCTCATCGAGCGCATCGCATGGACCTTGCCTTCGACGTCGAGCGGATGGCCCGGATACTCCGAGCGTACGCGCTGCTCCCGCTCGTCGCCCTGCAACGCAAAAACATCGTCGAGCTCGGCGAGGTATTCGGCGTACCACACGTCCGGCGCTTGATTGAGCATCGGGTCGATCGCCACGACACACCGTGCGCCGATCGGCGGAGCACCGAGAATTGCGACCGCACCTCCCCACGAGTGCCCTACCACGACGTCGATCGGCTCGGCGAGACCGCCTGCGATCTCCGCCAGGTCGCGCACGCCGCGCGAGAGCGCCATGGGGCGGTGGACCGATGCGGCGTCCCCATGGCCGCGTTGATCGTATGCGAAGACGCGGTAACGATCCGAGAACGCCTGCGCCAAGCGCTCCCAGCCCTTGCGCGAACTGGTCATGCCGTGCACGAGCAGCATCACCGGGCCGGACGTGCCCCAACGTTCGAGGATGGTCTCCGCTCCGTCTTCGAAGCGTACGGGTAGTTCGCTCACGTTCTCGAACCTTTCGCCGCGTCGCGGGCATCCTGCCCGTGACGCTTGGCAAACGTCAGTTCCGACACGCCGGATTTATCGAGGCCGCCAAGTCCCAACTGCTTCATGAGTTCGAACTGTCCCAGCGCGGCGGCGGCGACCGGCAATCGCAGATCGACGTCGCGTGCCAACGCGAGCGCGATGCCGGAATCTTTCGCCGCGTGGTCGGCCGAGAAAAACACTTCGTGATCCCGGTTCTGCATATCCAGGCCATCGGTCTCCAGCACGCGTGAGTTTGCGCCGGTCTGCGAGAACACTTCGCGCACGACATCTAAGTCTAGACCGAGAGCGTCGGCTAGGCCTAGCCCCTCGGCGAGTCCCGCCGTATTGACGTTCATCACCATATTCACCAGCGCTTTGAGTTGCGCGGCTTTCCCGGCCTCGCCAACATAGCGCAGCGAGGCACTCATCTTCTCCAGCACCGGCCGAGCCGACTCGAACACGTCCTTGTGGCCTCCAACCATCAAATACAGCGAGCCCTCGCGCGCTTGGGGAATCGAACTCGCCATACAGGCTTCGAGCGAACGGCCGCCCCGCTCTTCGGCCAATCGTTCGACTTCGACATGGACGGCCGGCGTCACGGTAGCGGTGTTGATGAAGATCCGCCCGGCCGCGCCTTGCAACAGCGAATCTCCCGCGGTCGCGAAAATAGCGCGCATAGCCGCATCGTCGGTCACGACCGTGATGACGACATCGCTGAGTTCCGTGACGCGGGCGAGCGAGGCGGTCACTTCGCCGCCGGTCTCCCGCGCCGTTTCGCAAGCGGTGTCCGCGTGGATGTCGTAGAGGGCTGCGATCGGGTAGCCGACATCGTGGAGCCGTTTGGCGATGCCGGCGCCCATGCGTCCGGTCCCAACGATACCGATTCGGGGCAACGTGGTCATATCTGCGTCTCCTGGCTGGCGTTTACATTGACGCGGCCGCGCGCCGCGTCGAGCGACGGAGCGTTTTCGGGCGTCCCCGTCCATAACCCGTCCCGAACGGGATTCGACGATGCATTGAGGCACGCTCTGCCGTACAGTAGCCTTCATGCTCCCGCTCGTGCTCTCATCCACGCTGTACGTCACCAGCAGCATCGACGGATCGCCGATCGACGATGCGCGGGTTGTGGCGACCACCGTTTCCGGTACAACGCTGGAACGCCGGAGCGATCGCAACGGCATCGTCGTCGTTCCCGGCGCGATCGCGCGTGTGGTCGTTTCGGCCCCTGATTGCCGCCCGTTGAGCCTCGATCGAGCGATCGGGGCCGCAGTGCATGTCACGCTCTCGTGTACGCCCCCGGTAATCGGAAAAGTCTCCGTTGCGACCGGCTCGAGCGAATCGCTCCACCGGCTGCCGGTCGCCGCTTCGGTGCTCGATCGCACGGCGATCGTCAATTCGCCGGCCCTCTTCTCCGATGAGTTGCTGCGCGCGTTGCCGGGCTTCGACCGCGATCGCAGCAACAGCGCATTTACCAATTACGGCCAACTCCGCGTTTCGTTCGGCGGCGCAGGCTCGGATCGTGGGCTCGTACTAGCCGACGGCATTCCGGCTCAAGACGGTTTCGGCGGACAAATCGACTGGGCCGCCTATCCGGTGAGCGACATCACGCGCGTCGAGTTGCTTCGCGGCGCAGGGTCGGCGCTCTACGGCGCGGGAGCGATCGGCGGCGTGATGCAGATCGAAACCTACGCTCCCCCAAACCCGCAATCGCCGAACGAGGCGCTGATCGGCCTTGCGGGCGGATCGCATGCCTTCGCGCACGCCTACGTCCGCGCGGGCACGCACGTCGGCTCTCGCCTGGCCGCATCGGTCGCGCTGGAGAGCGATCGACTCTCCTATGCCGACCTTCCACCGGCGTACGCGAGCCCCATCGATAGCCCGGCCCAAGCGCGCGCCGCTATGGAATCGGTACGGCTTCGCTACCGTCCCAGCGGTGGAGAGATCGTCGATGCCGATTACCGCGGCGCATACGATTATCAGCAAGAAGGGCGCCCGAATTACGATTTTGAGCGGCATCTCTCGCAAGAGCATCTGCGCCTGCGGATACCACGGCCCCATTCACTCGTCGACGTCAACGGTTACGTCCGCAACACCGGCATTACGAATCGCGCGGACGTCTTTCCACAAAAGCCCGGCACGCTGCGATACACGCAAGACGTGCCGACATCCGAGCGCGGGGCGTCGATTGCCTGGACGGTCGATCGTGCCGCATCGACATTCGAGGCGCGCGCCGATCTGCGGAGCGTGTACGGCGACAGCCTCCAATTTGGAGCCAACGGCGCGTTCCAGAGCGGCGGCAGCGGAAATCAACAACTCGCCGGAATCGCGCTGCAACAAACGCTGCGATTCTCGCGCACCGAGTTCGTCGCCGGCGCGCGCGCCGACGAGGTTGGTTTCTCCAACGGAAGCACGGCCGGAGGCGGCGGCAGTATCGCAGCTCCACCGCGCATCGATCGCGCGATATCACCCCGTTTGGCGGCGCGCTACGACCTCGGATCGCATCTTGCCCTACGGGCATCGATCGGTACCGGTTTTCGCGCGCCGTTCCTCAACGAACTCGTGCGCGGATATCAGATCGGTAGCGTCGCCTACGAACCGAATCCGTCGTTGGTTCCCGAACGTAGCGCATCGCGCTCGATCGGCCTGGATTACCTCGAGACGGCGCGACACGTCTCCCTGGATTACACCCAGACGCTAGTCGGCGATGCGATCATGTTTCGAACGATCGACCCGACCCATCAGCTTCGCAGCAACGTCGCTCGCACCCAAACCGACGGCTTGACCCTCGCATACGAGCAGAACGCCGGAGCGTGCGCCCGTTTGACCGGTTCGGTGACCGATCAATTCGCGCGGGTGACCGGCGGCGATGCGGCGATCGTGGGGAAGCGTCTACAATACGTCCCCGCGATCGACGCCACGCTCGGCGCCGAAGACACGATCGGAGCCGTCCGCGCGGGCCTTTCCATCGCGTACATCGGCCAGACATTTGCCGACGACCTCAACGCGCAACCATTGGGCACGGCTATCGTCGCCGGCGCGCACGCCATCGTTCCGCTGGCCCGGGGCATGCGCTTGGTCGCCGGCATTCAAAACATCACCGGCGCCCACTACCTCTCGAGCATCGACCGTTACGCGATGCCGGCGATCGCATCGATCGGCCTTGAAATTCCGCTCTCGGCCAAGCAACCGGCACGTCGTTCCGATCGTTGCCGCTAACGCACGCATTTCGCAAGCGCACGTTTCGTTGCAGCCTGGATCGGGAAAGCCCCGAGAGATGATTCAACCTAGGAGGAAGTTTTCTATGCTCAAGATCGTTCGACGCTCGATGGCCGGAGCGCTACTGTTCGCCGTTCTCGCGGTCGTGGCTCCGGTCCAGCCGGCAAGCGCTAACGGAGCGGCCAGTACGAGAAACATCCTTTTGCTAGGGGGCGCGGCCGCAACCTACCTCATCATTCAACATAATCGGAAAGTCCACGAAAAGTACGCGCAGTACGACCGTCAGCAAGCGGCTCTTTCGCAACAGCGTAACAACGCCTATGCGGCATACAGTCAGGAGCAGCACGCATACGACCAAGAAGTCGCGGTTAACGGCGAACTCAAGAAAGAGATCGCCTACCAGCACGAGGTGATCGGCCAACAACGCCATCAACTCGCCGCACTCAACGTCCATCGCTCCTTCGCGGACACGCGCGTCTCGCAGGTACCCAATCCCAAGGGTCGCGGCGTCCGGCAAGTCGCCATGACGTCGTACGGATGGGGAACGATCTAATGTCGCTGCGCCGCTGGCTCTCGGTCGCCTTATTGGCGGCGCTCCCGGCGTGCGGCGCGATGGCGGCTTCCGGCACCGCCGCACGCGCGGCGGATAGCGTGACGAAGGACGTCTACAATAACGACGCGCAGAGCGTGGCCGCCCAACTCGATGGGCCGCTCCAATCCCAGGTCTCGCGCGGCGAAGTCGGGATGCTCTCGGATAAAATGCACGCGCTCGGCGCCTACAAAGGGCTCACGTACGTCGCCGGCGATCCGGCGAAGAACGAATACACCTACCGCGCGAACTTCGATAAGGGTAGCCTAAACGTCGTGGTCCGGGTCGATAGTGATGGAAAGCTTGGAGCGTACCGCGTCTTCGCGGGCAGCTAGATCGCGATGCTCACGTCGAGTACCGTCCGAGTAAACAGATCGGCCGGAAGCGGATGGCCCAGGGCATAGCCCTGGGCCAAGTAGCAGCCGATGTCGAGCATCGCCTCGACTTGCATGGCGTTCTCGACGCCTTCGGCAAGGACGGTCATACCGAGTTCCGAGGCCAATCGAACGATCGTGGTAGCCACCGCTTTTGCCTTGGCGTCGACCTCGCTGCGGTTGACGAAGGTCCGATCGATTTTCAGAATTTCGGCCGGGACGTCGCTGACGCGCCCAAACGTCGATCCGCCGGTACCGAAGTCGTCGATCGCGGTCATCACCCCGATGCGCCGCAAGGATTGCACGAGCGCCGCAACCTCGCGTTCGTCACTGGCAACGAGTCGCTCCGAGATTTCGACGACGAGCACGTCGCTCGGAAGGCCGGCGCGCAAAATGGCCTCGCCGATGCGCCGGGAACAATCCCGGTCGACGGCTTGTCTTCCAAAAAGATTGACCCACACTTTGAAGTCCGGGACAGTCGCGCGCCATATCGCCGCCTGAGCGAGGCTCCGATCCACGACGTTCCAGCCCACACGTTCGCTAATCGCCAACCGCTCGAGCATGTCGATGAAACTGTCCGGCGTGACGATGCCACGTTCGGGATGAGCCCACCGCAGGAGCGCCTCGGCTCCGGCCACGCGCCAAAACTGCGCTTCTTTGTCGTAGGCAAAAATCGGTTGGAAAAACAGCACGAACTCGTCGCGCTCGACCGCGCGATGCAGTTCGCCGACGAGTGAAGGTGCGGCGCCGGCCTGTAATTCCGGAGAGTAAACGACGCCGCGAGTAGGCGTGCGTTTCGCATGGTGCAGTGCCAGATCGGCCTTGCGTAGCACGTCGTCGGCAGAGCTAAATCGCACCATGCGAACCGCTCCGATCGAGGCCGAGACGAAGATGCGCGATCCCTCGACATCGAACGGCGCCTCGAAGAATCCGCGTAGCTCGGCCAGCAGCGCGTGGGGGCTACGATCGTCCACCAGTGCGACCGCGAACTCGTCGGCGCTCAATCGCGCTACGTAGTACGACGTCGGCAGTCCCGTGCGCAACCGGACGGCAAGGTCTGCAAGCACGCGGTCGGCGTTGACGCGGCCCACTCCCTCGTTCAGCAGCCGCATATCGTCGATATCGAGAATGACCAGGATGAGCGAAGCGTCCGAATGCCGCTCGATCCATTCGATCAGCGGCTCGCGATTCGGGAGGCCCGTGAGTTCGTCCACGAACGCGCGCCGCTCTAAACGTACCGTCAACGCGTCGCGCTCCGCAGATACCGCCCCCAATAAGAGCGACATCAGCGCGGACGCGAGCAAGAACATCTGATATTCGGTGTTATCCAGGTTCGTCGTATTAAACGCAAAGTGCAGCACCGTCGAGGATATATCGGTGACGACGATGCCCACGATCGCTCCGCCCATGCCGAACCGGATCGCTAAGACCGCCAGCGGCACGAAGGCGAGTTCTAGTGCGGGGGTTCCCACAACGGGACGAATCACAAAGGCGGCGCACACCACGATCGCCGTCGTAATCGATGCGAGCACGAGCTCGCGCCCCGCGTGGGGGCGCCGCGTCAACAGCGACGTCCGCATGGCATTCCAGTCCGCGAAGGCGGTAACGGCGGGCACGATGACGATGATCGCGACGGCGTCGCCTGAGAAGAACCGCACGTAATGAATCAACGCACGTTCCCACGTGAGGTCGTGAAAAGCGACCGCGACGAGCATTTCGACGAGATTGATCACGATGGGTGCCGCTAGGACGAGCAACCCGCTGAACAGGGCCACTTCGCGCAGGCTTGCGAGCGGAAACCGAACGCGCATGCGCTGGAGCAACCAACACGTGGCTATACCGTAACCGGCTCCGGCGATCGCCGGCTCTACGATCTGACCGGCTAGCGAGATACCCGGCGCGTTCCCTATCGCGATTCGCAGAGCTATCGCAACCGCAATCAGCGGCGACCATCGCCAGCCAAGCATGAGAAAAAGCAATACGTCGAGCGCGGCGTCGATCGACCAGGATCCGATGCCCGGAACGAGGGCCGTATGCCAGGCCAGGTAGTTGGCCAGCGGCCACAATAACAGAAAAACCGCCACATAGATGGCCGTCTTTCGCGGATGAATCGCACCGGGTTCCCGCAATCCGAGCACCCTTTCTTCTTCACTACCGTAGGCTGCGCGCCTGCCGAGGCGTATGAGCCTTTATGACGCTCTTTGGCCTATAGCGGCTTTGCCATCATGCTATACTCCGCCGCAAAACCGGAGCGTTCGTATAGACGGCGAGCGCGGAGATTCCCATTCATCACGTTGAGCACGAGCATGCCCAGGCCACGCTCGCGCGCCCACTCCTCCGCCGCAGCGATGAGCGCCGAGCCGATCCCGCGTCCATCTTCGGCGACCGCGATCTCCGAGAGCTTCGCCATATCGGTACCGCGATAGAAATCCTGAATCACGAGCATCCATGCAAAGCCGACGACTCGCCCGGCTTCGGTAGCGACCAAAACTTGCGACCTATCCGAGACTTGAGCGAGTGCCCGCTCGACTTGGCGTCGCGTCCCCGCATTGACCTCGTCTGGCGTTCGCCACGAAGGCAACTCGAACTCGGCAAAGCGACCGGTGAGGGCCAGGATCGCCGATCGATCTTGGGCATGCGCAAGACGAATCTCCATGCGCGCGACTTCTTGCAGCAACGCAAAAGGTCCGGCGAAATCGCCGGACCTTTTTGCATTTGCATCCGCTCTGGGAAGACTAGAAGTCTTCTTCGGTCGTGTTGCCTTCGTTGAACGGCGTCTCTTCGTCTTCCTCGAACGTGTCGCGGTCGGCTTCGTAGACCTCGTCCTCTTCTTCCTCGAGTTCGTAGCCTTGGACGCCTTCAGGAACGTCGTCCTCGGCAGCGTCTTTTTCTACTTCGAACACTTCGTCGGTTTCGAGTTCGCGCACCGGAGGGGCCGTGGGGAGCGGAGCGATCGCGTCCAGCGGCTTGCTGTCGTCGATCTCTTCCTCTTCCTCTTCCTCTTCGGGCTCCGCGATGGCGCCTTCCAACGCGCCCTCGGCGACGGCTTCGGCAACTGCCTCGCTGGCGGCGACCGCCGTTTGCGAGACGACCGGCTGGTCGTCACCCATGAGCAGACCGATCTCCTGGCGCTCGCGCTCGCCCATATCGTCGTCGGAGATCTTGATGTCGACCTCTTCGCGATTCTCGGTGAGCACCTTGACGTCGAGCGCTAGCGACTGCAGCTCCTTGATGAGGACCTTGAACGATTCCGGAACGCCGGGTTCCATGACGTTCTCGCCCTTCACGATGGCTTCGTACGTCTTGACGCGTCCGACGACATCGTCGGATTTCACGGTCAAGAGTTCCTGTAGCGTGTACGCCGCACCGTAGGCTTCGAGCGCCCAGACTTCCATTTCGCCGAAGCGCTGGCCGCCGAATTGGGCCTTACCACCGAGCGGTTGCTGCGTGATCATCGAGTACGGGCCCGTAGAACGCGCGTGGATCTTGTCGTCGACCAAATGCGCGAGCTTGAGCATGTAGATCATGCCGACCGTGATCGGGCGGCTGAAACGATCGCCCGTGCGACCGTCGCGCAGCCACGTTTTGCCGTCGGACGGTAATCCGGCGTCTTGCAGCCACTCGGCGATATCTTCGGAGTGCGCGCCGTCGAAGACCGGGGTTGCGACTTGCAGCCCAAGCATGCGAGCGGCCCAACCGAGATGCGTTTCCATGATCTGACCGAGGTTCATACGCGAGGGGACGCCGAGCGGATTGAGCACGATATCCACGGGCGAGCCGTCTTCCATGTACGGCATATCTTCTTCGGGCAGGACCTTGGCGATTACGCCCTTGTTACCGTGGCGCCCGGCCATCTTATCGCCCTGCAGAATCTTGCGTTTCTGCGCGACGTAGACGCGTACCAGATGGTTCACGCCCGGCGAGAGTTCGTCGCCGTTTTCGCGCGAGAACACCTTGACGTCGATGATCTTGCCTTTTTCGCCGTGCGGTACTTTGAGCGAGGTGTCGCGAACTTCACGCGACTTCTCGCCGAAGATGGCGCGCAGGAGACGTTCCTCGGCGGTAAGCTCGGTCTCGCCTTTCGGCGTTACCTTACCGACCAGGATGTCTTCCGGACGCACTTCCGCACCGATGCGAATGATGCCGCGCTCGTCGAGATCCTTGAGCGCATCTTCGCCGACGTTGGGGATATCGCGCGTGATCTCTTCGGGCCCGAGCTTCGTATCGCGCGCTTCGCACTCGTACTCCTCGATGTGAATCGAGGTGAAGCGATCTTCTTTGACCATGCGTTCGCTGATCAAGATCGCGTCTTCGTAATTGTACCCTTCCCACGGCATGAACGCGACGAGCACGTTCTGGCCGAGGGCCAGCTCGCCGTCTTGCGACGACGGTCCGTCGGCGAGCACCTGGCCGGCGGCGATCTTTTCGCCCAAGGCGACGATCGGGCGCTGGTTGATGCACGTGCCGGCGTTGCTGCGCACGAACTTGAGCAGATCGAAGTGCCTTTCGGTACCGTCTTCGATCTTGAGCGTGATGCCCTTTGCATCCACGTTGGTGACCACGCCCGCGACGTCGGAGACGATGAGCGAACCTGAGTCCTTTGCCGCACGATACTCCATCCCGGTACCGACGATCGGCGCATCGGGCCGAAGCAGCGGCACGGCCTGACGCTGCATGTTCGCACCCATGAGGGCACGGTTTGCGTCGTCATGCTCGAGGAACGGAATGAGCGCCGTCGCGATCGAGACGATCTGCTTGGGCGACACGTCCATTAACTGAACGCGCGCTGCAGGTTCCTCGATGTACTCTTCGGCGTAACGACAGACGACCGAATCCGACTCGATCTTTCCCTTGGGATCGAGCGGCGTGTTCGCCTGAGCGATGATGTATTCGTCTTCCCGATCCGCCGTGAGATACACGATCTCGTCGGTGACGATGCCGTTCTCTACCACGCGGTACGGCGTCTCGATGAAGCCGAAGCGATTGACGCGCCCGAAGGTCGCGAGCGAGCCGATCAGCCCGATGTTCGGGCCTTCCGGCGTCTCGATCGGGCAGATGCGTCCGTAGTGCGAGTGATGCACGTCGCGGACTTCGAAGCCGGCGCGTTCGCGCGAAAGACCACCCGGTCCAAGCGCCGAGAGCCGGCGTTTGTGGGTGAGCTCGGCCAGAGAGTTGGTTTGGTCCATGAACTGCGAGAGTTGCGAGGAGCCAAAGAACTCTTTGATCGCGGCGACGACCGGGCGGATGTTGATCAGCGCCTGCGGCGTGACCGTTTCGATGTCTTGCACCGTCATGCGCTCGCGAACGACGCGCTCCAAGCGCAACAGGCCGACGCGGAACTGATTCTGGAGCAGTTCGCCGACCGACCGCACGCGACGGTTGCCGAGGTGATCGATGTCGTCCTTAGCGATGACGCCGGTGGCGACTTTGATCAGCCGGCGAATCACCGCGATCATGTCGCTGCGCATCAGGCAACGCGTGGCGATCGTCGGCTCTTCGAGCCCGTGGTATTCGTTGATGGCAATCGTGGGCTGGTTTAAGCGCTCGTCCACATCCGGATTCTCCATCCGGTAGTGGAACTTGCCATTGAGCTTATAACGCCCGACGCCGGCCAAATCGTACCGCTTCTCGTCGAAGAAGAGCGATTCGAGCAGCTTCTCTGCGTTTTCGGCGTTCTCGGGCTCTCCCGGACGCAGCTTTTTGTAGATCTCCTTGAGCGCGTCCTCGCGGGTTTTGATGTCCTTGTCTTTATCGATGGAGTTCTGGACCAAGGGCGACCCGTCGAAGAGCGCCAGGATCGCTTCGTCGCTCTCCCAATCGTAGCCGAGATCCGGGCGCGAAAGGGCGCGGATGAACGTCGAGACGTAAATCTTGCGATTTTTGTCGATGCGTACGCCGATCGTGCCTTCGGTTTCGTCGTTCTTGGTGCCGTTGTCGGTCTCGAACTCGATCCACGCGCCGCGGTTCGGAATGATCGTCGCGTTGTACGTCGGGCGCGAGTTGGTGTCGGAATCCTGGCTGTAATAGACGCCCGGCGAGCGGACCAGCTGGCTCACGATCACGCGCTCCGCGCCGTTGATCATGAACGTCCCTTTGTCCGTCATCAGCGGGAAATCGCCCATGAAGATTTCCTGGTCCGGAATGCCTTTGATCTCGCCGGATTCGGCGGTGATGAGGCGGACGCGCACGCGCAGCGGCGCGCTGTACGTCATGTCGCGCTCGCGGCACTCTTCAATCGAATACTTGGGTTCGCCGAGCGAGTGCTCGCCGAACTCGAGGATCAGGTTGCCGGTAAAATCCTTGATGGGTGAGATCGACGCAAAGGCATCGCCCAGGCCGTCGTTCTTAAACCAATCGAAACTGGCTTTTTGCAACTCGATGAGGTTGGGGACCTCGAGCACGTCGGAAATCTTCGCGAACGTATACCGACTTCGCTTGGGGCCCGGATCCGGCGGTTGCTCGATCGTAAACGCGCCGGTCGGCATCGGGAACATGTTCATTGCCGACGAACCGTTCGATGCACTCGGAGCGGCCGCGCGTTTCGACTTGCCCTTCGCACCTGCGGAGCTCTTCGCAGGGGACTTCGGAGCCGTCGTTTTCGCCATTCTTTATATCTCTCAAACCTTGGTGGAGGGGAAGCGCGCTTTGCCCATGAGCCGTAAACGCACGAAAAGAGAACGAGCGCGACCCGGCTGGCCGGTCACGACTCGCCCTTCTTCTTATAGTGTGGCTATTCGCCGCAGGGCATAGGAGAGTAGTCTAACACCACCCGCCGCCGAGCGTCAAGGATGCATCAGCGCATCGGCTTCCACCATGAGGGCGTTGGCCTGTCCTTCCAGGACGTGGAGAACCTGGGTCTCCGCTTGGGTTGGCGCGGCATCCGCGGACGCTACCGAGGAAGCCAGGAAGCTGAGCTGCCCGTAGACCTGCTCGGGGTATCGAAGGGCGTCCTCCGCCTGGGTGACTTCCGGGTTGTACAGGCGATGCAACAAGGCGTCTGCTTTGGCTGCCTTCGGCCCGCCTTTGGCCTTAACGGCACCCAAGCGGTCGATGGAAACCGTCATCCGGCTCAAGTCGGCGCGTACGCGCAGCAAGAATGCCTGCTGTTCGCGTAGCGCTTGCATGCTTACGTGGACGCGCGGGTCCATCGCAACGCGAAGCGGGCCACTCGCCGAGGCCGCCCCGCTGGTAACGCGCACCGTGTAGGTACCGGGGAGGACGCGGGGGCCGTCGAAGCCGCCCTTCGCCCACGGCACGAAGCCTTTCACCGGCTTGATGGCGTCGTAACGCAGATTCCACCACACGCGATTGACGCCGGCGCGCGGCTTCTTGACCGCGATCGTGCGAATGACGCGCGCGCCGTCGAGAACCTGGACTCGCACCGAAGTACCTTTAGCCGGCATCGTCTTCAACGAAAAGTTGATATCGGCACCGTACGGCGGATTGCTTCCGGTAAATTGCGAGACGGAGTAAGCGCCGTGGAGGTGATATCGGTAGGCGGTTCGCAGCGTGAAGAGGTGCAACGGCTGCGCGAGTACCTTTGCGTCGAGCTCCTGCAACGGGTGAAGATCGTCGAGAATCCAGATCCCGCGCCCGTGCGTGCCGACGACCAAGTCGTCGAACCGCTTCTGAACCGTGAAGTCGTAAACGGGCACGACCGGGAGATGATTGGCGAACGCGCTCCAATGCGCGCCGTCGTCGAGCGAGTAGTAGAGGCCCGTTTCGGTACCGACGTAGAGGAGGCCGCGACGAATCGGATCGGGACGGATCATGCGCGCGTATGCATCGGTCGGAAGATTGGACACGATGCTGCTCCACGTGCGGCCGTCGTCGCGCGTCACGAACAGGTGCGGCGCGCGATCCCCCCACTTGTGACCGTCCGCCACGAGATAAGCGGTGCCCGCTGCGAACGGCGAAGGCGCGACATAGTCGACTCGCAACCACCGCGCACCCGGAGCGTCGTTGAGGGCGGCCGGGGTAACGTTTTTCCAGTTCCCGCCGCCGTCGCGCGTGAGCCAGACCCGGCCGTCGTCGGTTCCCGCCCAAATCGTTCCGTCGCGCAGCGGCGACGGCGCGATCGAGAACACGACATCGTAGTATTCGACGCTGGTGTTATCCGGCGTGATCGGCGTGCCGGAGATGCCCTGGCGCGCGCGGTCGTTGCGCGTCAGATCCGGGCTGATGGCGTGCCACGTAGCGCCGCCGTCGTCGGTTTGGAAGATCCGGTCGGCGCCCATATAGAGCCGATGCGGATGCTGTGGCGACATCGCCAGCGGCGAGGTCCACTGGAAGCGATATTTGAGCGGCGCAGCAGGCCAGCCCATGGCATCTTCGGGCCACACGTCGATCGCGCGCGATTGCGTGGTACGACGGTCGTATTGGGTTACCGACCCCTGGTATCCATCGCCGTAAATCAGATTTGGGTCGGCTCGATCGATGACGATCCATCCGCTCTCGCCGCCACCCGCACCGAAAAACGCATCGGGCGATATTCCGCCGCTTGTGAGACTATTACTCGGGCCGCATGCGCTGCCCGAATCCTGATCTTCGGAACAGATCGTGTACGGGATGCGATCGTCGGTGTCGACGTGGTACGACTGCGCTACCGCCATCGAAGCGTTGAGCCACGTCGTACCCGCGTCGTAGCTCACTTCGGCGCCCCCGTCATTGGCCGCAATCATGCGAGAGGCATTCGTGGGATCGATCCACAGTTGGTGGTAATCACCGCCGCGGGTGCGCTTGAGCTTGCTCGCCTTGATGCCGCCGTCGGTGCTGCGCCACATCTGCACCGACATAAAATAGACGCGTTCTTTATTCTTCGGGTCGACGGCGAGCGACGTGAAGTAGAACGGGCGCTGATCGATCCCGTGCGAAGCGTTGACCATCTTCCACGTCAGGCCGCGGTCGTCGCTGCGCCAGAGCGTTCCTTGCGACGATTCGATCAATGCGTAGACGCGTTGCGGATCGCTGGGTGCAAAGGCAATTGCGATTCGCCCCATCACCGAAGCCGGCAGTCCGTGCCCTTGCAGGCGCGTCCAATGATCGCCGCCGTCGGTCGATTCGTAGATGCCGTCGCTCGGGCCGCCGCTATTCAGATGATACGGATTGCGCCAGCCTTCCCACATACCCGCGAAGATGACGTTCGGATCGGTGGGATCGATCGCGATACTCGACGCGCCGGTGCGATCGTCGGTGTAGAGCACCTTCGTCCAGGTCTTACCGCCGTCGAGCGTGCGATAGACACCGCGATCTTCGCTCGGCTTGTACACGTTACCGAGCGCGGCGACGAACGCGCGGTTGGGATTATGCGGGTCCACCGCAATCGCGCCGATGTGACCGGTATTCGCTAGCCCGGCATGCGACCACGTCTTGCCCGCGTCGCCGCTGCGCCAGACGCCGTCACCAAACGCCACATCGTTGCGAAGATTCGATTCGCCGGTGCCGACGTACACGACGTTCGCGTCCGATGGGGCGACGGCGACCGCGCCGATCGAACTGACCGGTTTGCCGTTGAAGACGGAGTTCCACGTGACGCCTCCGTCGGCGGATTTAAAGAGGCCCCCTAAACCGCCGGCATAGTACACCGTAGGATCGCCGACGACGCCGCTAACGGTATCGATGCGTCCGGAGAGCGGACCGATGTTGCGAAAATGCAGAGACGAGAACGTCGCATCCGAAAGCGTCTGCGCGGAACCACCCGCTTTCGTAACGCCAAAGGCCAAAAGCAGCAGTGCGACCGCAAAAACTCGACGGCAACCGTTCACATCGTCTCTTTCCACATAACAATAGCAAGCGAACTGTTGCATCGATATCGGCGGAGATATCGGAAATACCTCGCGCCGATGGGAAAGCCGCGCGCGTTGCGCCGCGGGTGTTAGTCGCCCTGGGTGAGGAAGCGAGACCCGATGGCGCTCGCGGGGACGGCCGTACCGGCCTTGCGCGGCCGCTTGCGCCGGCGCGCTTCCCACCAAGCGCCGAACAGCAACGCAAAGGCGCTCCCCGGGATCAACAGGGACGCAAAGAATGCGAAGGTCTGAATCGCGTAAGGGTGGGATGGATGATTGCCTAGGCCGCCCATGGTGTCCTCAGGGGTATCGTTGAAAAATGTGCCCGGATCATACCATAGGTAGCCGGCGGCGTCGCCGCCTTATGGCGCGAATAAAACCTTCCCGGGACGCCCCGGCTGCTCGGCTGCAAGCACTGCGGCCTTGCCGTCCGAGAGCGAAAAGACCGCGCTCACCGGCAACGGTAAATTGTTCGTAAGGGCGAGGCTAAAGATCTGCTGTACGGCCGCGGCGCGCTCTTGCTGCGAGGCGCGCGACATCCAGGCCGTCATCCAGAATCCGCGCACCACGGTTTCGTTGAAGATCATCAAGCCCGGATCCAATCGCATCGCGGCAGCGGCAAGGCCACCGAATATGACATACTCGCCGCGCCGCCCAAGAATCCGCTGAAGCTCGATCGACTGCGGCCCCGTCACCGAATCGATCACGCGCGCGACCGGCTGGTCGCCGGCGATGGCCCGAACCTCGGCGGCCCAGTCATTCCCCTCGGTTACCACGACGTGCTTGGCACCGAAGGCCCGTAACGCATCGGCCGAGCTCTCCCGGCGCACGAGATTGATAACGTTGATACCGCGCGCCTGCGCCAACCGCATGAGGATGCGCCCGACGGCTCCGTTCGCCGCGTTCTGCACGATCCACGCCCCCGGTTCGACGCGCAAATCGTCGAGCAGTATCAACGCGGAGAGCGGCATGGCCATCAACTGCGATGCGACGTCGTCGTCGAGCGCTTCGGGCATCGGCACGCATTGCGACGCCGGCGCGATCAGGTACTCCGCCCACGCTCCTTGGACCATGGCGGAGACGCGCGCGCCGATCGGCAACGTCACGCCGGCGCCCACCGCGTCGACGCGACCCAAAGCCTCGGTCCCGCCGGTCGCCGGGAGCGGCGGTTTCACGCCGTAGGTTCCACGAATCGTCGAGAGGTCGTGGTTGTGGATCGGCGAGCGCACCACGCGCAGGCGCACTTCGCCCGCGCCGGGCTCGGGTTTCGGTACCTCGACTGCGGAGAGAACCTCGGCCGGCTCGCCGATGCGGTCGTATCGTAATGCTTGCATCTCGTGCGGCGATTGCACGCCTGGAGTGCACCAGCCTGCACTGCGGACAACTTCTGCGCATCGGCGGAGCGACAGGCATTTTGGGTGCAACCGCGTAGATAGTTAGCCGGTTAAATAATCGAAAATGCAGGCAGCCTTAAACGACTCCTCGGCACGCCGTTCGACGAATGCGGCGGCGCCCGGCTCCACGCGCGAGATGCTCATTACCATCACGGTGATGCTCGGCGTCATCATGGCGATTATCGATACGACCATCGTGAACGTTGCGCTCGGCACGATCGCGGGCAATCTTGGCGCATCGACCGACGAAGTCTCCTGGGTTGCAACCGGCTACATCCTCGCGAACGTCATCGTCATGCCGCTCAACGGGTGGCTCACGGCGTACCTTGGGCGCAAGCGCTTCTATGCTGCATCCCTGGCGATTTTCACGATCGCTTCGTTGCTGTGCGGGACCGCCACGAGTATTTGGCAACTCGTCTTCTATCGCGTGCTGCAAGGCTTCGGCGGCGGTGCGCTCCAACCGACGGCGCAGGCGATTCTTTTCGAGACGTATCCGGCGGCGAAGCGCGGCGCCGCCATGGCGATCTTCGGCTTAGGCGCGATGGTCGGGCCGGCGGTCGGTCCGACGCTCGGCGGCTACCTCGTCGACAACGCGAGCTGGCCGCTGATCTTCTTCATCAACGTACCGATCGGGATTCTCGCGGTCGTGATGACGCTCGCTTTCATTCCGAATCCGTCGTACATCGAAAAGCCCAAGAGCGGCATCGATTGGACCGGGCTCGGGCTCATGACTGCGGGCCTGGCATCGCTGCAATACGTGCTGGAACGAGGCCAGCACGACGACTGGTTCAATTCTTCAACCATCACGATCCTCACGATCACGTCGGTCATCACGCTCACCATCTTCGTGTTGAAGGTTCTGCGCGATAAGGAACCGCTGGTCGACCTGCGGGTCTTTCGATATCTTTCGTACACGATCGGAAACATTCTGGGCGTCATCAGCGGATTTGGGCTCTACGGAACCGCGCTGATTCTGCCGCTCTTCATGCAGGAGACGCTTGGGTTCACCGCGTTCGATACGGGGCTGGCGCTGATGCCGGGCGCTGGAGCGACGGCGATCAGCATGCTGGTTGCCGGGAGGCTCGTCAACCGCATGGACCCGCGAGCGCTGATCGCGTTCGGTTTCCTGATGTTCGCGCTCTCGACGTGGTGGCTCGGCGGCCTAACGACGCAAGCCGATTACTGGAACATCTTCTGGCCGCGCGTGGTCCAAGGGCTTGGGCTCGGGTTCCTGTTCGTACCGCTCTCCACGGTTTCGCTCGGCGTCATTCCGATGGCGGAGATGGCGAACGCGACCGGCATCTATTCGCTCGTCCGTCAACTCGGCGGAAGTTTCGGCATCGCGATTCTCACGACGCTTCTCGAACGGCATACGGCGATCGCATGGAACGAACTCGCCTCCGGCGTGACGCAGACGCACGGCGTTTCGATCGCTACGCTCACGCAACTCGTGGCGCAACAAGCCACCATGATTGCCTACAACTACCTGTTCCAGTTCTGCGCAGTCGTCTTCCTGATCGCGATTCCGCTCGTGCTCTTCATGCGTTCGCCCAAGCGCGAGGCGGCGGCCGCAGCCGCGGCAGCCGCAATGATGGCCGAATAGCGTTAGAGCGCCCGCTCCATCGCGACGTGCGCGATGCCCGCATCGAGAAACGGCTCGCCGTAGGCCGTGAATCCCGCGCGCTCGTAGAACGCGAGAGCGTGGGTTTGGGCGAAGAGTACGGCGCGCGCGATGCCGCGCCCACGCGCCTCGGCCATGAGGGCGTCCAGTACCATCCGCCCCACGCCGCTCCCGCGAGCGTCGGGCATCACCGCCATGCGCCCGATCTGCGCGGCCCGGTCCTGACGCAGAAAGAAGCGTCCGGTGGCCACCGGCAGCGTGCCGTCGTACGCCAACGCGTGCAACGCGGCGGCATCGGTACGATCGTGTGCGTCGATTTCTTCGTTCTCCGGCACGCCTTGTTCGTCCACGAAGACGGCAAAACGAATCGTCATCGCTTCGCGCATGCGGTTCGCGTCCCGAATGTCAAACAACTCAACCCGAACGCTCATCGGCCCAGGCTTCGCACGG